>CAZGPO010000090.1:3535-8439 GCA_964527745.1 uncultured Dechloromonas sp. | reverse complement strand
GGAAGGCCCCCAAGGTCCATTGCGTACGGATATGATGGACGATGCTGCCAATTCGCAGAACCAACCCGCCGAGCCAACCCGTATCTGGCCGGAAACTTTTGATAATTAAATAAACCGCGACCTTGCCGGGCTCTATGTATCCCGCCAAGGTCGTACCCGGACCGGGACGCGATCGATTAGAAAAAATTCTTGATCGCGATGGAAATCTTGAGCAATTGTCGTTGAACTTGCACTGCCGGGCGGGCTGTTGCGGTCAACGCGGAAAAATAGCCAAAAATACGATTTCCGGACTTCACGACGGCGACTTTCTGCTGGGGGCGGTCGGCTAATTCAGTGGTCGAAATGTTACTTCGGCAACGCCAGGTATTCGACATCGGCAATGAAGCGGGCCCAGGTCAGCGGGCTGATCTCGGCGTCGGGGAAAATACCGAGGGCCACCGTCAGCACGCCGGTGATCAGCGGTGGCAGGAGCAGCAGCCAAGCCGTTTCATGCCATTTGCGGCGCGGAATATGTTCTTCTGGCCAGGCCACCGGTAGCGGTCGGAACCAGGCGCGCCACAGGATCGGCAGGAAATAGGCGGCATTGAGCAGGCTCGATGCGGTCAGCACCCAGATGGCCCATTCCATGTTGGCCGCGCTGGCCCCGTCAACGAGCCAGGTCTTGCTGATCGCGCCGGCGGTCAGGGGGGCGCCCATCATTCCCAGCGCGCCAATACTGAATGCCGCGGTGGTTGCCGGCATGCGCCGCCCGACGCCATCCATCTCGCTGATCTTGTGGATGCCCAGGGTTTCCGCGTAATTTCCGGCACAGAAGAATAGCGTGATCTTCATGACGCCCTGGTGGACCAGATGGACCAACCCGCCGATCGTGCCGAGCGAACCGAACATGGCGATGCCGAGCACGATGTACGAAACCTGGCTGATCGTCGAATAGGCCAGCCGTTTCTTGAGTTCGTCCTGGGCCAGGGCGCGCAGGCTACCCCACAGGATCGTCACTGCGGCAACGATGGCGAGCGGCAGCAACAGTCCGAGCGACTGCGCGAACTCGGCGCCATAAACTTCATCGACGATGCGCACGACGCCGAATGCGCCGGCCTTGACCACCGCCACGGCATGCAGCAGTGCCGAGACCGGCGCTGGCGCGACCATGGCCTTGGGCAGCCAGCCATGCAGGGGCACCAGCGCCGCCTTGACTCCGACCCCGATGATCAGCAGCACGAAGATGATGCGCAGCGCGGTTTCGTGCCCGTCACCGATGGTTGACGCAAAACCCCCGTGGACGAACTCGGCGTTCCCGGCCAGGCTGTTCATCCAGATGATGCCGGTGAGCAGGCAGGCGCCGCCAGTCAGTGTGTAGGCGAGATAAACCGTGGCGCCCTGCTTGGCGTCGGGCGTCCCGCGATGGGCGACGAGCGGGAAAGTCGACAGGGTCAGCAGTTCATAGAAGACGAAGAAGGTGAACAGGTTGCCGGCCATGGCGATGCCCATCGTCGCCGTCACGCACAGGCTGAAGAAACCGAAGAAGCGGCTGCGGTGCGGCGCATTTTCCAGATAGCCGATGGCGTAGAAGGTGGTCAGCAGCCACAGCACCGCCGAAAGCGTAATGAACAGCAGACTGAGCGCGTCGGCCTTGAACACCAGTTCAATGCCCGGTGCGATGGCATGGCGGAAGCCATAGTCTTCACCGGCCTGTACCCCGGCCAGCAACATGGCGATGAAGACGATCTTGGCGATTGCCCCAAGGAGATTAAGCGCGGTGCGCAAGGCCAGGTAACGTTCGGGCAGCACGAAAATGATCAGGCCCGGCAGTAGTGACGAGGCAATGACGGCCAGTGGAAGGAATTCGTTGAGGCTCATAGCGGATTCCCGACGGCAATCAGTTTCAGAAGATCGACGCTGAACAGCCCGAGCAGCACGCTGGCTGCCGCCAGCCCGAAGGCCATCCATTCGAGGACACGCGGCACGGGTCGGCCGGTGTGCTTCTGGCGGTCGGCAAGTTCTTCGGGCAGGTTGAGGAAGGCCTGGCGGACGACCCGGAAGACATAGATGGCAGCCAGCAGGCCGCCGGCGATGATGGCCGCCACCAGCGCCCAGTGGCCGGCGTTCAGCGCTGCATCGAGCAGCAGCCATTTGGCCAGGAAGCCGCCGGAAGGTGGCAGGCCCATCAGCGAGACGCCGGCCAGCGCGAAGGCGAACAAGGTCAGTGGCAGGCGCTCGGCGACTCCGGCGACTTCTGCTACAGCATCGCGCCCGGTCGAGTGAATGATGATGCCGGCTGCCGCGAACATCGCGGCCTTGGCGAGGCCGTGGGCGATCGCCTGCAGGGTCACCGCGCCGAGCACGGCGGCGCCCGGGGTCAACAACGGAAAAGCCAGAAAAAGGTAACCCAGTTGCGCCACCGTCGAATAAGCCACCAGTAATTTGAGCCGCGGCGTGCGAATGGCCATTGCCGAGCCCCACAGAATGGCGCCAGCGCCGAGCACACCCGGCAGCCAGGCGGCGGCTTGCACGAGCGGCGCGAACGGGCCAAGCCAGAGGCGCAGGCAAAGGTAGATCGCGGCCTTGACGACGAGCGCCGAAAGCAGGGCGGATACCGGCGCCGGGGCGCCCCCGTGGGCCGCCGGAAGCCAATAGTGAAAGGGAAAGAGGGCGCTCTTCAGCATCAGGCCGGCGAACATCAGCAGTGCGGCAATGCTCACGACCCGCGGTGCCGCCACATCGATGAGCGGCGTTAGCGTCGCGATCGATACCGAGCCATAGGTGCCGTAGATCAACGCGACGCCCAGCAGATAAGCGCCGGAACCGAGAAGCGCCGCGAACAGGTAACGCAGCGCCGCGGCAACCTGTCCGGCCCCGCCCCCGGCGGCGATCAGGGCGACGGCGGCAAGCCCGACGATTTCGAGCGTCACGTAGAGATTGAAGATGTCGTTGGCCAGGTAGAGCGCATTCATGCCGGCGATGAGAAATCCGGCGAGCGGCCAGAAATGTCGTGCCGCGTGCGCTCCGGGGGCAAAGTAGCTGCGGGCGTAGACGAATATCGGCAAGGCGACGACCTGCGTCAGCAGCAACATCGCCGCCGTCAGGCCATCGACGTAGAGATCGATACCGAGCGGCGCGCCCCAGCCGCCGGTGCTATGGTTCAAGGGGCCGTCGACGAGTACGCTGCGGGCGAGGATCAGCGCCAGGAACAATTGCACGACGCTGCCGGTAATGGCCACGAAGGCGCCGCGACCCGGGCCGAGCAGAAACGCCAGCGTTGCCCAGAGCAGTGGTACGGTGAACACGCCGATCAGGGCAATATTTTCAGTCATGCTCGACGCTGGAGGTGGTTTCGCACTCTCCGGTCAACTGGTGCAGCCGGCGCGTCAGCGCCAGCGCGACCCCGGTGGCGGCCACGGCAACGACGATGCCGGTGAGCACCATCGCCTGCGGTACCGGGTCGGCGATTCCGTTGCGCTGAGCGAGGCTGACCAGCACCACGCAGGCGCCGCTGCCCATGATGTTGAAGGCCAGAACGCGGCGCAGCAGATTGGCGAGCAGGATGGTGCCGGCGGCGCCGATGGCAAAGAGGATGACGCCGGTTGCAGCAAAAAGGAGCTCGCTGGTCATTTCGGAGTGCCGCCATCGCTTGAAACGAAGAGAAAGAGGCCGGCCAGGATCAGCGCGAGGGAAACGGCCAGCGTCGACTCGATGAGTAGAATCAGCATTCCGGCATGGGCTGGCGGATACTGAAGGAGCGCACCCCCGGCCATGAGCGCTGCGGCAATGCCAAGAAAAACCAGAAAACCGGCGACCAGGCCGCCACGCAGCAGCAGTCCCGGCGCGGACCATGCCGGCATTAGCCGGGCCAGGTGGAGCAGCGCCAGCGCCGCCGCAAGCAGGGCGCCGGCCTGGAACGCGCCGCCCGGTCGGAAGGCACCGGCCCACAGCAGATAGAGGGCGTAGAGCAGCATCAATGGCACGGCCGTCCGGCTGAAGGCGGGAAGCATGTCATCCGTGTTGTCGCTGACCGTCGCGCGCGACGAATCGCCAGGCAGCGAGGCGAGTACGGCGATCAGCGCAACCAGCATGACAGCGATTTCGAGCAGGGTATCGAAGCCGCGAAAATTGAGCAGGACGGCGGTGACCGGATGCGTGACGCCGCTTTGTGCCAGATTCGCGCTTACCAGCGGTCGCAGGTCGACTGCGGGCAAAGGCAGGGTGAACAGCGTGTCGGCCAGTAGCCAGACGAAGGTGGCGGCGCCGAGGATGACGGCAAGACGGCGCAGGTACGCGCTCATCGCTCATCCGCCCCGGTTTGTGGTGAAGTTGCCGGACGCTTGCGTAAGGCGCCCAGGGCGTCGAGCAGCAGCACGCCGGTGAGGCCGGCGCCGACCGCCGCCTCGGCGAGGGCGATGTCGGTTGCCTGCAGCCTTGCCCAGAGCAACGCCATCAGCAGGCCGAAGACGATGAACAGCATCACTGCGCGCCCCGGTTCGGGTGTGGTCAGTGCTTTTAGCGCACTCCACAGCAGAAGTCCGGCGAGCAGCAGATCGAAGGCGTTGCCGATCAATCCCCCGCTCATGGCTTGTCCTGTTGCCAGGGCTTGACTCCCAGCGTGTTGGCACGGGAGGCGATGATGTAACCGATGACGGCGCTCGCTACCAGGGCCAGCGGCCAGATCAGCATCAGTTTCGCTGCCTGCGCCGCGCTATCGGCCTGCAGCGCGAGCCCGGCCAGGATACAGCCGAGCCCCAGATTGTCGACCTTGGCCAAGGCGTGCAGGCGGGTATAGATGTCCGGGAAACGCAGCAGCCCGACCGTGCCGACCACATAGAAAAAAGCGCCAGCAACAAGAAAGGCGCCGCTGGCAAACTCGAGGAGGGGCATCAGCGTTTTCCCCCTTGATCGCCTGCCGTGTTTTG
>CAZGPO010000090.1:0-3435 GCA_964527745.1 uncultured Dechloromonas sp. | reverse complement strand
TCAGCGCGACGTCGATGAAGGGCGTATGCGCCGTGCCACCCCCGACAAAGGCGAGCAAGACCAGAATGCCGATGCCGGTAGTGCCGAACAGCAGGGTCGCCAGCAGACGGTCGGCATCGGTCGGCCCGCGCATGACACGCAGCAGCGAGGCTGCAAGGTTGACCAGAAGCACGAAGGCGATGGGAAGTTCGAGGCCGGTCATGAATTTCTTCCGGTGAAACGGGCGACATGCTTTTCCAGTTCGCGCGCTTCGTCGAGTACTGGCATCCCGATGTCGATGACGTGAATCGAAAGTTTCGAGTCGACGATCTGCACGGCGAGCGTTCCCGGCATCAGTCCGAGGCTTCCGGCGATGATCGTTTGCGCCGTACCGGGCGCTACCTGCAACCTATACTCGATGATGCCCGGCCTGAGCTTGGACTGCGGGCCGAGCGCCAGGCGGGCGACCTGAATGCCACCCTTGAGCGAGTTCCACAGGAAAAATCCGACGAAGGAAAGGATTGCCAGCGGCGCCACAAGCTGTCTGCCGGGCACGAGGTAATAGCTGGCCGAGGTGGTGGCAATGATTGCAAACACACCAAACCACCAGGGCTGGAGATTTCCTTCGGCGAGAATCCACCAGGCCAGGGAAAACAGCGCCACGCGCGTCAACTTTTCAATGATTTCAATCCCCCTCAATGCAGCCTGTGTCGAGCTCGAGCTCGAGCTGACTGTTTTGGTATTCGTCCCGCCGTTCAGGGTGCCAGGAAAACGTCGCAAGTGGCGTGGAAAAGAACATTCCGCGCAACACTGCCGAGAAGTCGTTCGTTGGTGAAACCTCCCCCGTGACGCCCGATCACGATCATGTCGGTTCCGGATGCGGCATGCTCCAGGATGACCGGTGTCGGTACACCCCAGGCGACGACACCTTCTGCCCGGCTGCTTCCACCAAGGGCGGCAATCTGTTTGTTCATCTCGGCTTCGGCTTTTGTCCGCTCGGTATGACGATAGCCCTCGATGTCGGCCCCCGTCGCGCCGGCAAGCCGCATGCGACCCTCAAACGGAATCAGGCAGGCATGTAACAATGTCAATCTGGCCGTCGGAAAAAGTTGCCACGCGATGCTAGCCGCGCGCTGCGCACCCTCCGAAAAGTCGGTGGCCACCAGGAGATTGGTCGGCGGGCGCGCCGGGTCGTTACGGGCGACCAGTACGGGGATTTCGATTTCCGAAATCAACTGCAACGCCGTCTCGCCGACCAGCAGGTCGGCTACCCAGTTTTCGCTCCGCCCCCCGATGACCAAGAGTCGCGCCCCGGAGGTGACGACGAACTCGGCGATTTTTTCCGTTACCGAACCGGTCTCGCTCTCGGCGATTACCTTGATTCCGAAGCGCGTGGCGAGGTCGGCTACGGTCTGCGACAGTTGTTCGCGTACCGTCACCGCCAGATCGGTTCCGGTCCACAGCGCGGAACTGTAGATATTCTTCAGGCTTGCCCAGATGCCGCTGTTGAACACATGAAAGACATACAGCGGCGCGGCGAGACGCTTGGCGATTTGCGCTGCCCGCTCGACCGCGATCGCGGCCTCTTCCGAAAAATCAGTTGAAACGACGATCGGGGCGTTCGAGGGGGGTGTGTTCATTGTGATTCCATTAGCATTCATGATCAGTGCATTCACGGATTCGACCGGACAGCGGCGGGAGAGTTCTACAGGCAACCAGGACTTTGCGATGGCCTGCCGGCAAAGCGTGAGTGCTGACGATATGCGGAGCGCAGAAACAAAAAATTACAAAGCGTTGCAATTGTTACATGCCAACAGGCGGAAGTTTCCTTCACTATCTAGCGCATCACTTCCGAATTCAGGGGCAGGCGATGTGCCTGTGCCTGCTAAATAAGTATATCCAGAATTGGCATGATCGAAAAAGCCGGCGCCGACCGGGTTTGGCAAAGGAGGAATTATGACGAGAACGACCGCAGTGTCCGACGAAAAATTCGATACCGTTTCATTTTTGGCGATTTCCCGCAGCTTCTTCGGGCTGGCCGTCGATGCGCACGCTCGTACGACGTTCATCACTGGTGCTGATTCAGTCGCAGGCTTTGATCCTGACCCTGTTCCACGGTCTGCCGCGGCCTCATTGCTCGAATCGAGCCGCCGACAAATCGCTGCGTATCGTTATCGTAAAGTGGCCCGCTCACTTCTGCTGGCTACCAGTCTGGGTGCATTCATCCCCGGTCAGGCCTTCGCCAGTCAGGAATTCTGGAATATGAGCGATCGCGAGATGAGTCAGGAACGCCATGTGAAATTGCTGGCGCAGCACCATCAGCGATTGCACGAGGCCTTGCGACTGACTGTCGAACAGGAATCCGGCTGGCAAAAACTGCTGGCCTCGGAACAGCCGAAACAATTCGTCGAGTTAGGCCAGACCAGGGATTGGGCAATGTTGTCGGTGCCCGAGCGGGCTGAAAAAGTACTGGAACTTTCCAGAATGCAGCAGGCGCAGTTGACCGAACATGTCGCCGCCCTGAAAAGTTTTTATGCCATGTTGAGTCCGGGCCAGAAAAAGACCTTCGAGGCGTTTCACGCCGGGTCACGCGGATAATCAAGTTGCGTCGAACCCGCAGCCGGCGTTGAATTGTTCCCACGACAATAATTCACCGTTTCCGGGTTCCGGCTCGTAGCCGGGCAAAGCGCGCAGGCGCTCGTGAAAGGTATTGCCCAGGAAGCGCCGGATCAGTTGGCGCAACGCCGGGCTGCTGGTCAGACTGGAGCGTACCGCCAGGCAATAGCGGTCGCGCCCGAGCGGAACAAAACCGAGGTCGTAGCGGGCGGCGGCGGCTTCGATGCCGAACCCGACATCGGACTGCCCGCTGGCGATAGCCGTAGCGACGGCATCGTGGGTGAATTCCTCGTGGGCGTAGCCGGGAATGTCCCTGGCCCCGAGACCGTTGGCTGCCAGCAACTGATCGATCATGCCGCGCGTACCCGAGCCGCGCTGGCGATTGACCATGCGCAGACCGAGGCGCGCGACATCGGCCACGGACTTGATCTGCAAGGGATTGCCAGGCGCCGTCAGAATGCCGTGCTGGCGGCGCATGACGGGCAGGAACAGGAATTGCCGGGGTTTCAGCCAGCGGCCAAGCCAGGCGGTGGACTGCTCGGTGCTCCATGCGCCGGGTATGTGGAATCCCGCCGCATCGCATTCGCCGCGAGCCAGTGACAGCAAGGCTTCTTCGCTGCCGCGCCAGACGATGTCGAGCATGACCTGACGCCCATTGGCAATCCAGTCGGCCAGTGCCAGATCGTGGCTGGCGGCGATCCGCAAGTGCTCGGGCAGGACCGTTTCGGTCGGCGCCAGCAGTTCCTGCAGGCGCTGTCCCCAGGGGGCATGGAGTTCGTTCAGCATTGCCCGAGCCGCACCGTCCAGTTGCAGGAGTTGCTCGCCGAATTCGGAAAGTTG
>CAZGPO010000089.1:0-8613 GCA_964527745.1 uncultured Dechloromonas sp. | reverse complement strand
ACTTGCCGACGTTCGGACGGCCGACGATGGCCACGCGGACGGCATCGGATTTCTCTTCTTCCTCGTCCGGCTCGGGAAAGGATGCGAGAGCCAGATCGACCAGCCCGCGCACTCCTTCGCCGTGGGCGGAAGAGATGGCGTTCGGTTCGCCGAGGCCGAGTTCGTGGAAATCCGCCTCGACCATGCCGGAATTCATCCCCTCCGCCTTGTTGACCGCAACGAACACCGGCCGCGCCAGGCGCCGCAGCTTGTTGGCGATTTCCTTGTCGTGCGGCGTCAGACCGCTGCGCGCATCGACCACGAAAATAACGGCATCGGCCTCGGCGATCGCCTGTTCGGTCTGGCGTGCCATTTCGTGCAGGATGCCGTCCTTGACCAGCGGCTCGAAGCCGCCGGTATCGACGACCAGGTAAGGCTTGCGGCCCAGCTTGCCGTGACCGTAATGACGGTCGCGGGTGAGGCCGGGCAGATCGGCGACAATGGCGTCACGCGACCGGGTCAGACGGTTGAACAGCGTCGACTTGCCGACATTGGGTCGGCCAACAAGAACCAGGGTGGGCTTCATTGCGCCTCGAAGGCGCGGATGCTGCCACCGGTGGTCTGCACCAGAAAGCCCGAACCGAGTGCCTGAACCGGCGTGCGCACCGGGTCACCGTCGATCTTCTGACGCGCCACGAAACCACCATCCTCACGCGACAGGAAATGGACGATGCCCTCGCCGTCGGCGACGGCAACCACACCGCGCTGGACCGCCGGGCCCGAAACGCGGCGATGCAGCAGCTTGTCCTGCTTCCAGACGCTGCCACCGGTATTGCGGTCCAGTGCATGGACTGCGCCGCGGTCATCGGTCACGAACAGGAAGCGATTGTCGAACGCCAGTCCCGATGCCGACGAGAAGTCACGCCCCCAAAGCAGCGCCCCGCCCTGCGCCATGTCGAAACAGGCGACCCGGCCCTGGAAGGCAACCGCGCAAATCATCCGGCCGTCGATCACCGGCAAGGTGACGATATCGGCGACACGATCGAGCTCGGTCGCCCCCTTGGGCGAAGCCACCGGCCCTTCCCAGACCGGCGCGCCGTTTTCCAGCGCCAGGGCGACCAGCTTGCCACCAGGGAATCCAATGAAGACGAAGCGGTCGGCAAACACCGGTGGCGCCGTACTGCGTAGCGCCAGCGACGGTGTCGAGCGTTGATAGATCCACTTGCGCGCACCACTGACGGGATCGAGTAGAACCACGCGATTGTCGCCGCTCTTGACGACGACACCGGCACCGCTGACGGCCGGAGCCGCCAGAACTTCGCTGGTCACCTTGGCGGTCCATCGTGGCTGGCCATCGTCGGCGGAAAATGCCAGTACATCGCCCTTGGCGGTTGCAACGACGACCTGCCGCGAATCAGCGCCGACGCCGGCCGACAGTTCCTGATCCGTCCGGATCGACCACTCGGTGCGTCCGTCGACCAGTTTGGCGACCGTGCCATTGCGCGCGGCGACATAGACCGCGTTGCCGACCACGGCCGGCGTGAAGGTGTAGGTGCCGGCCTTGCCGATGCTGGCCGACCACGATTCACGAACATTGACGGTAGGCTCGAATTTAACCAGCGGGGCCATTTTTGGACCGGAGGAAGCAAACGGATTGATCGCGTCGAGCGCCGAACAGCCGGCAACAAGCAGGCCGGCCGCAGCCAGCAGGGGAAGCAGGCGGCGCCCCATCATGCCACCTCGCCGAGGCTGTCCAGCTTTTGCCGGAGCAATTCGCGCCCGGTGCCGCCCTGACCGGCGCGCAGATCGCCCTTGTCCAAAGCCGCCTTGTAGGCCGTGCGCGCCTCGGCTTTCTTGCCCTGGGCAGCCAGCACATCGCCCTTGAGTTCGAGGAAGCGGGCGGCAAAGGCTGCGGCGTGTGCCGAATCCAGTTGCTTGAGGGCGTCTTCGTAGGCCTTTTCGTCGAGCAGCACGGCGGCCAGCCGCAGGCGGGCGAGATCCCTGACCTCCTCCTTGCCGTTCTCGGCCGCCCAGGTCAGCTGCGTTCTGGCCGTCTTCAGATCACCAGCCTCGAAGGACTGATGGGCGGCAACGAGGGCGCCAAGCGAAGCGTAAGCGGTGCCGCCGAACTTTTCGGCCAGCTCGCCGGCCGCTACTTTCACTTTCTGCGCATCACGTACGGCGGCCGCCTGCTCGAGCACGGCGTAAATCGCCGACGCCTTGGCCGTCTGGTTGCGCTGGTACCAGGTCCAGCCCTGCCAACTGACGACAGCCAGCGAAGCGGCAACGACGATACCGGTCACCAGGTTGCCGTACATTTTCCACCAGGTCTTGATGGAGTCTATCTGTTCCTGCTCTTCGAGGTCGTAATGAGCCATGCGCTTATTCCTCTTCGTCCGAATCGATCAATTGTCCGATGATGGCATCCGCCAGATCATCCACTTTCAGTTTCAGTTGCGCGCCGCCTTCCTCTCGCAAGGTATTGAGCAGCGCCTCGCCGGTCGCCGTTTCGTTATCGCCGATGATGACGGCGAAGGTCGCGCCGCTGCCGTCGGCCTTCTTCATCTGCGACTTGAAGCTGCCGCCACCGCAATGCAGCAATACGTCGATACCCTGGTCGCGCAGGCCTTCGGCGACGCGGAAGGCAAGGCGCGCCGCATCGTCACCCTGATGTACCAGATAGACATCGGGCGCCGGTGTCGCCGGTTCGCCGCCAGATTCCTTGATCAGCGCAATCAGACGCTCAATGCCCATCGCGAAGCCGCAGGCCGGCGCCTGCTTGCCGCCAAGCTGGCCGACCAGTCCGTCGAAACGGCCGCCGGCACAGACCGTACCCTGGGCACCGAGGCGGTCAGTCACCCACTCGAATACCGTCAGGTTGTAGTAATCGAGGCCGCGCACCAGGCGCGGGTTGATCTTGTAGGGCACCCCGGCATCGCGCAGGATGCGCTGCACGCCCTCGAAATGCGCCAACGACTCGGCGCCGAGAAAATCGATCAGCCGAGGGGCAGCGGCGCACAGTTCCTGCAGCGCCGGATTCTTGGAATCGAGGATGCGCAGCGGATTGGCATATAGGCGGCGTTTGCCGTCTTCGTCGAGCAAATCGGCGTTTTCCTCGAAATAGGCAATCAGCGCGGCGCGGTGCTGGGCGCGCTCTTCCGGCTGGCCGAGGCTGTTGAGCTGCAGTTCGATGCCGTCAAGCCCGAGGTCGCCCCACAGGCGGGCGCCCATCAGGATCATTTCGGCATCGATGTCGGGGCCGGCATAGCCGAGCGCCTCGACACCGACCTGATGAAACTGGCGATAGCGACCCTTCTGCGGGCGCTCGTGGCGGAACATCTGGCCCATGTAATAAAGCCGCGCCGGCTGGCGGGCGATCAGGTTGTGTTCGATGACGGCACGCACGCAACCGGCCGTGCCTTCCGGGCGCAGGGTCAGCGCTTCGCCGTTCAGGCTGTCGATGAACGAATACATTTCTTTTTCGACGATGTCGGTCACTTCGCCGATCGCCCGCTTGAAGAGCGGCGTCGGCTCGACGATCGGCAGGCGGATCGGCCGGTAGCCGTAGCTTTTCAGCCACGAGCGGACGGTTTCCTCGAACAGTTCCCAGAACTCGGCCTCGGCGGGCAGGATGTCGTTCATCCCGCGCACGGCTTGCAGCGTCTGACTCATGCTTGCAGTTTCTTCTTGTAGGTGCGCTGGACGTAGCGCTCGATGATGTCCTTGAACTCGCTGGCGATATGATCGCCCTTGAGCGTGACCGTTTTCTGGCCGTCTTCGTAGACCGGCGCTGACGGCGCTTCGCCGGTCCCCGGCAGCGAAATGCCGATGTTGGCGTGCTTCGACTCGCCCGGCCCATTGACGATGCAGCCCATGACGGCCAGCGTCATGTTCTCGGCGCCGTCGTAGTGCAGCTTCCATTCCGGCATCCTGGCGCGCACGAAATCCTGTACCTCGCCGGCCAGTTCCTGGAACAGGGTGCTGGTCGTCCGCCCGCACCCGGGGCAAGCCGCGACCATCGGCGTGAAGGCACGCAGGCCCATGGTCTGCAGGATTTCCTGGGCGACGATGACCTCCTGGCTGCGCGAACCGCCCGGTTCCGGCGTCAGCGAAACCCGGATGGTGTCGCCGATGCCTTCCTGCAGCAGTACGGAGAGCGCCGCGGTCGACGCGACAATGCCCTTGGAACCCATGCCGGCTTCGGTCAGGCCCAGATGCAGGGCGTAATCGGCACGCTTGGACAACTCGCGATAGATGGCGATCAGGTCCTGGACGCTCGACACCTTGCACGACAGGATGATCTTCTCGCCAGCCAGGCCGACCTCCTCGGCCTTGGCCGCCGATTCAAGGGCCGAAGTGACCATCGCGTGGCGCATGATCTCGGTCGCGTCCAGCGGCTGCGGTCGACGCGAATTTTCATCCATAATCCGCGCCAGCAAGTCCTGGTCGAGGCTGCCCCAATTGACACCGATACGCACCGGCTTGTCGTACTTGCAGGCCAGTTCGACCATCTGCGCGAACTGCTCGTCCTTCTTCCTGCCGAAACCGACGTTGCCCGGGTTGATCCGGTACTTGGCGAGCGCCTCGGCACAGGCCGGATGCTCGGTCAGCAGGCGGTGGCCGTTGTAATGGAAATCGCCGATCAGCGGCACGGCACAATCCATGCGGTCGAGGTGCTCGCGGATCTTCGGCACCGCCGCTGCAGCTTCCGGCGTATTGACGGTGATGCGCACCAGCTCCGAACCGGCACGCGCCAGTTCGGCGCACTGGATCGCCGTCGCCAGATAATCCGCCGTGTCGGTATTGGTCATCGACTGCACGACGACCGGCGCGTTGCCACCAATCTTCACATGGCCGATCAGGCAACTGCGCGTCAGGCGCTTGGCAACGGCAGTCAACGGCTCACTCCAGCACCAGGCGGGCAATCTGGCCCTTGGTATGCGGTGCCAGATCGATTGCCTGGCCACGCCAGAAAAGTTTGACCCCCGGCGCATAGCCGATCACCAGCGACAGCGGCCCTTGACCATTGACGCCCTGCTCCGAACCGGCCGTGCCGCGCTGCGAGAAAAGTACCTTGTTGTCGCGGTCGCGCACCTCGACCCAGGATTCCTTGGCAAAGACAAAGCGCACTTGCGCGGGGCTCGCCAACACCGGTTTTTCGGCGGCAGCGGGTGCAGCGGGCGGCACCACGCTTGGCGTCACCGCTGGTGGCAGCGCCGGCGCATCGAGTTTGGCCGGCGCCAGTTCGCTCGTCGCCTGGACTTGCGGATTCATGACCTGTTCCTGCGTCGTTCCGGGCGGAAAGACCGGCTCGACAGGTGCGACCGGAGCCGGCACCACAGAAGCCGCAACCGGCTCGCTCACCGCTTCCTTGCGCGACAGCGAATCGATCAATCCTTGCGCCTTCTCGCGCAAAGCCGAGAGATCGTTGGGCAACAGGACATAGGCCAGACCGGCCAGCACCACGAGCAGGAGGCCGGCGAAAACCACCGTGTGATCGCGGCGCGGCCGGCTGCTCGGCATCGTCGCCATCCGGGTATCCGAAACGTTCAGGCTGTCGGCAGGCTTTTCGAGTGCCTCGTCGAGCAGATCCATCAGCGGTACCGGATCGATCTGCAGTGCGCGGGCGTAGTTGCGCACGAAACCGCGAATGAAAGTTTGTCCCGGCAGGCTGTTCCAGTCGCCGCTTTCCAGGGCTGTGACCTGGCGGGGACCGAGCTTGAGGGTTTGCGCGATATCGCTGACGCTCAGCGAGCGCATTTCACGCGCCAGACGCAGACGGGCGCCAACGTCCGGCAGCGGTCCGCTGGCAACCTCGGTCAGTTGATCCGGGTGGCGATCAGGATTCACTGATTCGCTCATTCAAAATTTCCCTTGAGGAATTGCTGGTATTCGTTCGATGTCGGATAGCGGCTGCGCAACTGCGAGGCGTAGTGGCCTTCGCCGGCCTTGTTGCCCAGCTTGCGCTCGAGGCGAACACCCAGCCAGAGCGCTTCCGGCGTCGGCGGTTCCATCGTCTTGATCGCCTCGTTCAAATAGATCTTGGATTCGTCGTAATTGCCGCGCTGATAAAAGACACTGGCCAGTTCGTAACGCGTGCCCGTCGCCGCATCGTGCGACACGCGCAGCGCATTCAGCAGATAACCCTGCGCCCCTTCGAGATCGCCGGCCTTCGCCGCGCATTTGCCGGCATTGGTATAAGCGACGTCCGGCGTCGCATAGAGCGGATCCTTGAGTGCATTGAGGAAATACGGGATCGACTGCCGGGCCTGGCCGGTATCGCACAGAAACCAACCGTAATTGTTGTTGACGTCCGGATTTTTCGCGTCGATCTTGAGCGCCCGCCGGAAATCCTCCTCGGCCTTGGCGTTTTCCTTGAGCCTGGCGTAGATCAGTCCGCGCACACTGTAGGCTTCGACATGATCGGGATCGGATTCGATCGCGATGCCCGCCTCGTCGAGTGCCACCTTCATGTTGCCCGCCTGATAATACGCGGCCGCCAGATCGGTATGTACCTTGGCCCGGCGCTTGGGATCGACCTGTCGGGCCTGCTGCACCTCGGCTTCCGGACTGACGATCGTGGTCCCCCCGCCACCAACCGGCGCATTGTTCGGCCGATCGGTCTTGATCCAGTCATAACTCTGCTGCGCATGGGCGAACAGCGCGCCGCATGCACCCAGGCAAGCGACCATTATCTGCTTCTTCATCATCAAGCCGGTCATGCCCTAGCCTCCCGAAGTGGAATGATTCGCCCGGCTGTGCGCCGGGTCTTGTCCAATACCTGCCCGGCCAGCTGGCCGCAGGCGGCGTCGATGTCGTCGCCGCGCGTCTTGCGCGTCGTGGTGACGATACCCGCACCCATCAGAATATCGGCAAAACGCCGTACCCGCTCAGCCGGAGAGCGCCGGAACGGCGAGCCGGGGAAAGGGTTGAAGGGTATCAGGTTGAATTTGCAATGCACCGTCCTGACCAGCGCCAGCAGTTCGCGGGCGTGGGCATCGCTGTCGTTGATGCCGTCGAGCATGATGTACTCGAAGGTGATGAAATCGCGCGGCGCCTTGTCCAGATAACGCCGGCAGGCCGCCATCAGTTCCTTCAACGGGTATTTCTGGTTGATCGGCACCAGTTGGTCGCGCAGCCTGTCGTTCGGCGCGTGCAGCGACACCGCCAGGGCCACCGGGCACTCGTCGCGCAGGCGGTCCATGACCGGCACCAGGCCGGAAGTCGACACTGTCACGCGGCGACGAGACAGACCGTAAGCGTTGTCGTCGAGCATCAGCCTGAGCGCCGTGACCGAATTATCGAAATTGGCCAGCGGTTCGCCCATGCCCATCAGCACAACATTGGAAATGACCCGTTCGTTACCGTGGACCGCGCCCAGCGCGTTGTTGGCCACCCACAGCTGGCCGATGATTTCGGCCACCGTCAGGTTGCGGTTGAAGCCCTGCTTGCCGGTCGAACAGAAGGCGCAATCGAGCGCGCAACCGGCCTGCGTGGAAATACAGAGTGTGCCGCGATCGTCCTCGGGAATGAACACCGTTTCGACCGCATTGCCGTTGCCGACATCGATCAGGAACTTGCGCGTGCCGTCGTCCGACAGCTTGTCGGAGACGACTGCCGGCGGCGCCACGACTGCCTTTGCCTTGAGCTTCTCACGCAGGCTCTTGGCGATGTCGGTCATGGCATCGAAGTCCGCCACGCCGGAACGATGAATCCAGCGCAGCACCTGCCTGGCACGGAAGGGCTTTTCGCCCTGTTCCGCGAACCAGGCGGTCAAGCCTTCAGCATCGAAATCCAGCAGATTGACGGTCATGCAGGCTTTATCAACGGCCCGAATAAACGTTCATGCCGGGGAAGAAGAAGCCGATTTCGACGGCGGCGGTTTCCGGGGCATCCGAGCCGTGCACGGCGTTGGCGTCGATCGATTCGGCGAAATCGGCGCGGATGGTACCCGGTGCGGCTTCCTTCGGGTTGGTGGCGCCCATCAGTTCGCGGTTCTTGGCAATGGCGCTCTCGCCTTCCAGCACCTGGATCATGACCGGTCCGGAAATCATGAACGAGACCAGATCCTTGAAGAACGGGCGCTCCTTGTGCACGGCGTAGAACTGGCCGGCTTCCTGCGGCGACAGCCAGGCCATCTTGGCGGCGACGACCTTGAGGCCGTTGGATTCAAAACGGGAATAGATCTTGCCGATGACGTTCTTGGCGACGGCGTCGGGTTTGATGATGGAGAGAGTGCGTTCGATAGCCATTTGATTGCTCCGCAGTGCTAGACAGTTGAAAAACGGGGGATTTTAGCAGATAAGCGGCGAACGCGCCCCGCTCAACGCGGCGCGTTTTCCGCCAGCGCCGCCAGCAGCGGATCGCGCAGACGGGCAAATTGCCGTGGCGCAACGTATTGCAGCAATTCCTTGCCGTCCTTGTCGACCACGACATCCAGCCCCAGCTTCGGGTACAGCAGATGCGTCCGCTTGTCGGAAACGACAATGCGCTCGCCCGGCTCGCCGAAGCGCTGGATGACCGTCGCCGCCTCCAGATTGACCGTCGGAATGACGCTGATGGCGCTAATCGGCGCCCGTTCAACCGCCGCCAGATCGTCCGGATGCAGCGTGATGCGGCGCGTCGTGCTCTCCA
>CAZGPO010000088.1:0-8648 GCA_964527745.1 uncultured Dechloromonas sp. | reverse complement strand
CAAGGTGGCGCTCCAGAAGGCGCACACGAACGTCGCCGTGCTCCTCGACCGTGGCCGCCTCGCGTTCGGGGACTTCGATCATCCACAACAGCACCGGCTGCGGCGGGCGCGACTTGCGGGAATTCAGCGGTGGCAGGCCGTCCGCTGCGGCAGGCTGTTGCAAGGCCAGGCGGATGGCATTTTCCTGCGCCGCTTCGTCGGGCGGGAGCTGCGCCGGCTCGATGCGGCTGGCGAGATGCGCGGCGACGAGGCGCTCGTAGCGTGGCCGCAGGCCGGGGTAACGGACCAGCGCGGCCTGGCTGGCCAACTGGTTGCGGATGAACCACGGGCGATGCGGCGCGACGTCGCTGGCGGCGAGGGCGGCCAGCCACAGGTAGAGGTCGCGGTTCAACGATTTTTCGGGGAAGGCGGCGATCTCCGGCGGCAGGCGCAGGGTTTCGGCATCGCGCCGGGCGAGAGCGACCTTCTCCTGGCTGCCTGCGACGCGTTGCAGCCAGCGCCGGCGCGCACCGTGCGCTTCAGAGGTGGCGGCGGCGACATTGAGCCCGGGATCGCCGCCGAAGGCGCGGAACAGAATGCCGGCGGTCTTCTCGACCTCGGCCAGCTTGACCGCCGCCTGCGGGTAATAGCCGGCAGCGGCCTTGGTGACCCAGTTGTGCCAGAGCTTGCCGACGAATTCTTCCATGATCAGATTTTCCCGCCAGCGTCTTCGTCGTTCTGTGACAGCGCCGAGAAGCCGGCTTCGTTGCGTTTGGCGGCGTCGTTGCTGACCCAGCGCAGCAACTGGCCATCCGGATTGTCGCGGTTGACAGTTTCACAGGCCGAAATGCATTGCCCGCACTGCGTGCAGGCGAACATCCAGCGTTTGACGTTGCGTGGCTTGAGGCGCATCGGGCACACTGCATCGCACGCACTGCCGTGGCCGTTCAGGCAACTGGCGCAGTCGGTCAGGCGCTTGCGTTCGAAACCGACGACCATCGCCTTCTTGTTGATGATCCAGGCAAAGCTTTGAAAAATGCCGACCGCGCAGCCGTAGCGGCAGAAAAGGTGGCGGGCGAAGAGGAATTCGAGCGTCAGCACTGTGGTCGCGGCGCTGATGAAGATCATTTCGCCGCGCGTCAGCGAGAAATTGATGATTCCGTGATAGACCTGAAACGGCGGCATCAGGTAGGTCAGGCCGACGACAGCCCAGGCGAAGGCGAAGCCGATGGCGACCGGGACGACCAGCAGCCAGTAGCGTGGGTCGCGCGGCGTTGGTGTGCCGTCGGGTTCCCAGGGCGGGGTCTGGTGTTTTTCCCACAGCGAATGCTTGCCGGTGGCGAACAGCATCAGGCGGTTGATCGTTTCGACCACCGAGAAATGCGGACATAGCCAGCCGCAATAGAGCCTGCCCCATTTCCAGGCGACTGCAATGAGCAGCGCGGCAGTGCCGAGAAGCGGCAAAAACAGGAACAAAACGAGGTTGACCGCAGCGGTCTGGCCATCGACCCTGCCGGCGATCAGGTCGTCGATGCCGAGGTGCCACTGGAAGGTCAGGAAGTAGGCGTGCTTTTCCGTCAGGTCGTAACGGAGGAGATCGAAAATCGGGGTCAGCGTGAACAACACAAAAAAACCAACCTGTGCCATCACGCGGTAGCGCTGCAGCCGCGGTTTGCTCATTCGAGCGCGGGGCCGATCAGCGGGTAGCGCCAGATTTGTCCGGCCAGTGCCTTGGCCAGCCCGAACATGCCGAACATGACCAGGGTCGAATGGACGCAGGTGAAATACATGATGACAACGACCCAGGTCCATTCCCAGTGCAGTCCGCCGACGGCGATGAAGAGAGCGCTGAGGACGACGATCAGGATGCCGCCGTAGAGGCTGACGAAGGTGGTTTGCCGGAGATGCTGGCGGGCGAGCGGTGGTGCGCTGTCCTTGTTCTTGAGCCACAGCCAGGCGAGGACGGCGAAGGCGATGCCGGGCACCAGCAGCAGGTTGGCGAGATAGAGCGCCTCGGCGAGGACGGCGAGGTTCTGGCCGGGCTTGTCGCCGGCGTCGCTGAATTTATCGTCCGAAGGTGGCATTGACAACCTCCATCAGCGCGGCGACGGTTTCCTCGTCGTCGGTCAGGCTCTCGACCAGCGCCGCGCGGCAGGCGGCCGTGACATCGAAACCCGATTTGATCAGCGTTGCGGCATAGACCAGCAAGCGGGTGCTGGCGACTTCTTCAAGATCGCGGTCCTTGAGGGCGCGAAAGGCGTTGCCGATGCCGACCAGGCGCTTGGCGAGGTCGGCATCGCAGCCGGTTTCGCCGATCAGGATCGAGATTTCGCGTTCGGCACCGGGGAAGTCGAAGCGCATCGACACGAATCGCTGGCGGGTGGACGGCTTCAGACCTTTCATCAGGTTCTGGTAGCCGGGGTTGTAGGAAACGACCAGCATGAAATTGGGCGGTGCTTCCAGCGTTTCGCCGGTACGGTCGATCGGCAGGATGCGACGGTCGTCGGCGAGCGGATGGAGGACGACGGTGGTGTCCTTGCGTGCCTCGACCACTTCGTCGAGATAGCAGATGCCGCCTTCGCGCACGGCGCGGGTCAGCGGGCCGTCGGACCAGTAGGTGCCGGCATCGGAAATCAGGTGGCGGCCGACGAGGTCGGCGGCGGTCAGGTCGTCGTGGCAGGCGACGGTATACAGCGGTAGATTGAGGCGCGCTGCCATGTGCGAGACGAAACGGGTCTTGCCGCAGCCGGTTGGCCCCTTGATCAGCAGTGGCAGACGTTGGTGGAAGGCGTGTTCAAAGAGGGCGATTTCGTCGCCGGAAGGCTCGTAGAAAGGCAGGTCGGTCACTTAAGGGATATCCAGTAGGCAAGCAGAATCAGGCTGGAGACCAGTATAAGCCAGGCTTCAAGCAACAGCCGCCACATCAGTGGCGCTTCGCGCAGTTCCATGAAGTCAAGGATGACGAGGCGACCCTTGACGAAGGCGATGATAAGCATGGCAATGATGTATGGCGTGCCGGTGGCGCCGATCACACCAAAATACCAAGTGATGCCGGTGGCGATCATCAGAACCAGCCAGGCGCGGTGTGCGGGATTTTTCAGGGCGTTCATGTCAGCGCATCACATAGACGAGGGGGAAAAGGATGATCCACAGCAGGTCGACCATGTGCCAGTAGGCGGCGCCGCTTTCCAGACCGTTGGCGCTCTTGCTGGTGTAGGCGCCCTTGCGCGACTGAAGCCAGATCACCGAGAGGATGACCATGCCGAGAATGACGTGCATGAAGTGGAAAAAAGTCAGCGAGATGTAGAACATGTAGAACGTATTGGTCGACATCGAGATGCCGGCGCCGAACTTGGCTGCGTATTCGAAAATCTTGACGATCAGGAAACCGGCGCCGCATAGGAAACCGAGCCCGATGTTGCGCGTCACCGCCCTTTGGTCATCGCGGTGCGCGGCCTGCACGGCGAGGACGACGAACCAGGAGCCGGTGATCAGCAGCACCGTGTTGAGCGCGCCGGCGTTGCGGTTCAGGGTGTCCTGCGAGGCGTTGAACAGCTCTACGTGGCTGGCACGCGCGAAAGCATATGAGGCGAAGAAAACGGCGAAGGCGAGCATCTCGGCAAGGATGAAGAACCAGATCGCCAAGTCGCCCGGCAGTCGCTTGCCCGGGGGGGTGTTCTCGGCCAAGGTGTCAGTAACGGTAGTCATGGGGCAATCATATCAGGCGGCACCATAAGGGAAACTTGATGTGGCCTAAAATGCGAATGTTCTCTGCCAACGCCTTGTCGTACCATGATTGTTTTATGGAGAACACCGCGACATGGGTTCAGGCGCGGCATTCGTGATCAGTGTTTTGCGCGCTGTCGTCGAGGCAGCGGGCTTGTTCCTGTTGGCGCAAGGCATTCTCTACCTGCTGGCCGGCCAGGGGCGCGAGAAGAACGTGATTTTCCAGCTTTTTCGGCTGTTGACCGCGCCAGTCATCCGGTTCGTGCGTTTCATCACGCCGCGTGTCGTCATCGACCGTCATGTGCCAGTTGTCGCTTTCTTCCTGCTCTTCTGGTTATGGATCGCCCTGGCCTACATCCGCCGCCTGCTTTGAGTCGGTGATACTCAAAAGAAAAACGGCGCGGACCTTGCGGTGCGCGCCGTTTGCTGTTGCAGGCTCTGCCTTATGCGGCTTTCTCTTCCTTGCCACCGACGAAGAAGCTGACGATGTAGAGGATCAGGCCGATCAGGAAGAACACGCCGGCCCATTCACGCATCCAGTAGAACATCGCGATCTTCTCCTGTGCCACCATGAACGGCAGCGGCGAATCGGAAACGCGTTGCAGCCAGACTTGCAGGATGCCGGCGGCGGTCAGGAACAGCGTGATGAAGACCATGGCGACAGTCATCAGCCAGAACGACCACATCTCGACGACCTGCGACTTGTTGCTGTTGGCAGCGCGACCGTTGAGGATCGGCATGGCGTAGGAGATCATCATCAGGTTGACCATGGCGTAGGCACCATAGAAAGCCATGTGACCGTGAGCGGCGGTGATCTGCGTGCCGTGCGTGTAGAAGTTCACCGGTGCCAGGGTGTGCAGGAAGCCCCACACGCCGGCGCCGAGGAAAGCCATCACGCCGGTGCCCAGTGCCCACAAAACGGCAGCCCGGTTCGGATGTTCGCGACGACGACGGTTCACCATGTTGAAGGCGAAGACGGTCATGGCGAAGAAGGGAATCGGCTCCAGCGCGGAGAAGATGGAACCCCACCACTGCCAGTATTCCGGCGTGCCGATCCAGAAATAGTGGTGACCGGTACCGATGATGCCGGTAATCAGCGTCAGGGTGACGATGACGTACAGCCATTTCTCGATCACTTCACGGTCGACGCCGGTCGTCTTGATCAGCACGAAGGCGAGGAACGAACCGAGGATCAGTTCCCAGACGCCTTCCACCCACAGGTGCACCGTCCACCACCAGAAGAACTTGTCGAGAACGACGTTCACCGGGTTGTAGAAGGAGAACAGGAAGAAGACGGCGAGGCCCCACAGGCCGAGCAGCAGCACGATCGAGATCGCGGTTTTCTTGCCCTTCAGCACCGTCATGGTGATGTTGAACAGGAAGACGAGCGCCACGACAACAATACCGAGCTTTGTCGGCAAGGGTTGTTCGAGGAACTCACGGCCCATCGTTTCGATGATGTTGTTGCCAGTCAGTTCGGCCAGCGTCGCGTACGGAACAGCCAGGTAACCGACGATCGTTGCCGCGCCGGCGACCAGGAAGATCCAGAACATCAGCAGCGCCAGTTTCGGGCTGAAGAGTTCAGTTTCGGATTCTTCCGGGATCATGTAGTACGCGCCGCCCATGAAGCCGAAGAGCAGCCAGACGATCAGCAGGTTGGTGTGGACCATGCGGGCCACGTTGAACGGAATGGCGGGGAACAGGAAGTCGCCGAGCACATACTGCAGGCCGAGAATCAGGCCGAACAGGATCTGACCGACAAACAGTCCGATAGCCGCGATGAAGTAGGGTTTTGCAACCGCTTGCGATTTGAATTGCATTATCAGTTCTCCTCTCGATCAGCCCTGGCTGTTAGGCGGCCAGTTGGCGGTGTTGATCGAATTGACGTGCTTCAGGAAGGCCACGATGGCGTTCAGTTGCTCGTCGGTGAAGTTGAACTGCGGCATGCTGCGACGACCCGGGATCCCCTCCTTCGGACGGCTCTGGATGAATGCCTTGGTGCCTTCTTCGCCGTAGCGGACAACGACGTTACCCAGTTCAGGCGCGAAGTAGGCGCCTTCACCCAGCAGGGTGTGGCAACCGATACAGTTATTGACTTCCCAGAGTTTCTTGCCTTCGGCGATCTGCGGCGTGATGTTGGCCCGCATATCGCGTTTCGGCAGTTGCGATCCGGTATCGAATGACAGCGCAAGGAACAACAGGAAGAAGAATACGGTCCCCCCGAAAAATATGTTCCGCGCCATCGATTTTGTGAAAGCGCCACTCATTGTTTCCCCCTTTCGGAAATGGTTTGGCGGGGGGATGTTAGTTGGACGGGCCGGTGAGAGGCTTTGATGTGCGCTAAAAAAGTCTTGGGCCGGCGGAATAACTTTGCCAGCGGTATACTGGCGCTTCCTCAAGTTGAAAGCATTTCATGGCCGCCTCCGATGATACCGCCAGCATGGCGCTCTTCTGTGATTTCGAGAACGTCGCGCTCGGCGTGCGCGACGCCCAGTACGAAAAATTCGATATTCGGCCGGTGCTCGAACGGCTGCTGGCCAAGGGCAGCATCGTCGTCAAGAAGGCCTACTGTGACTGGGAACGCTACAAGGGCTTCAAATCGGCGATGCACGAGGCCAATTTCGAGTTGATCGAAATCCCGCATGTGCGCCAGTCGGGCAAGAATTCGGCCGACATCCGCCTCGTCGTTGATGCCCTCGACCTGTGCTACACGAAATCGCATGTCGATACCTTCGTCATCATCAGCGGCGATTCGGATTTCTCGCCGCTGGTCTCCAAGCTGCGCGAGAACGCCAAACGGGTGATCGGCGTCGGCGTCAAGCAGTCGTGTTCCGACCTGCTGGTCGCCAATTGCGATGAATTTATCTATTACGACGACCTGGTCCGCGAGCGTAACGGCAGTCGCCGCGAAAACCGCGAAGCGGCGCCACGGCGGACGCCCGAGGAAGAGTCGAGCCGCCGCGAGAAGCTCGAAGCGCGCAAGGCCAAGGCTGTCGAACTGGCGGCAGCGACCTTTGCAGACCTGATCGCCGACCGTGGCGACACCGAGCGTATCTGGGCCTCGGTGCTCAAGGAAGTCATCAAGCGGCGCAATCCGGGCTTCAACGAGACCTATTTCGGCTTCCGCAGCTTCGGCAACCTGCTTGAGGAGGCCGCAGCGCGCGGCCTGCTCGGTTTCGGCCGCGACGACAAATCCGGCGCCTACGTGACGCGGGCTGCGCCACGGCCGGCGCCGGTCGAAATTGCCCCGGTGGTGGCTGGCGCACCTGGTGCGGCCCACGCCCCAGACAGGCCGAACATCGAGGCCGAAGGCGCGGCGGAGAGCGCGAAGCGCCGCCGCGGCGGCCGCCGCTCGCGCAAGGACGGGAAAGAAAGCGCAGCGGACAGGGAGAATTTGCCGCTGGAGCCGGCACCGGCAAGCGACAAGTCGCCTGCTGCGACGGAAGAAGCCCCCGGCGTGGCTGCCGGCGAGAACGGTAAAGGCGCCAAGACCCCCGGTTCAACAGGGCGTAAGAAGAAAAAACCTGTCAAGACTGATGAAGCGTCCGTCGCAGTCGCCGTTGCGGAAGTGGCTGAACAGCCGGTGGCGAAACAGGCGGTCAAGCAGACGCGCACGTCACGCAGCCGCAAACCCAAGACTGTCAGCGAATAAGCCGGGGCTTGCGGGGATGCGTAACGGCCTTAAATGACCTTGAGCAACTGGGCGCGCAACTCTTCGGCGCGTCGCTTGCCTTGGGTAGTCTGCATGATGGCGTGAAACCAGGGGTCGAACTGCCAGCGCAACTCTTCGTGAGTTTTTGCCGAGAAGGCGGCTTCGACGATGCTCTGGTGGGCAAAGGGGCCGCAGAAAGTTTTCAGCGAGTTGAGGATGAAGTTCCGCGCCATCTCCATTTCCTTCGGATTGGGTGGGTCGGGAATCGGCCGGAAGGCGCTGATCGACGGCAACGGTTCGCCGGGTGCCGGTTGTGGCTCTCCGGCATTGTTCTTGACCCCGGCCACTTCGATGTAGCCGACTTCCTCGAGCATGCCGAGGGTGTGCTGCAGGTCGTCAGATTGCAGCATGCCGCGCAGGTCATCGACAGTGCGCTTGCCGTCTACAAAGATCAGCACCCGTCGCTCGCGCGGCGTCAGTCCGCCGGCCTTGCTGGTGATCTCATCGTGCCCTTTCTGGGTCTTCGCGAATATAACGCCCATAGTCCTGCCTCCGTGGGTGGGGTAGTCAGGGCCATTGTACATAACTGAAAAAAAGAAAAACCCGCCGTGGCGGGTCATTCGTGAAGTACGTCACGAAAAGGGACTCAAGCGTGACGTCAGGCGGCGGCCTGGACGGGAATCTTGTGGCCGCGGTGGGTGATGCGGTTCTGTGAGTCGACGTAAATCAGTTCCGGCGCGTATTTGGCCAGTTCGAGTTCGTTGTAGGCGGCAAAGGTGGCGATGATCAGAATGTCACCCGGCGCCGCGCGACGGGCTGCCGAACCATTGACCGAAATGACGCCGGAGCCGCGCTCGGCGGGAATCGCATAGGTCGTGAAGCGCTCGCCGTTGTTGACGTTCCAGATGTCGATCTGTTCGTATTCCTTGATGTTCGCTGCTTCTAGGAGATCTTCGTCGATGGCGCAGGAACCCTCGTAATGCAGGTCGGCGTGGGTGGCGGTCACGCGGTGCAGCTTGGATTTCAGCATCGTTCTCTGCATGGTTTTTACTCATCCGGAGCGTTGGGGGAAGGGAATTGTAGACACTACAGCCCCTCTGTCAATGGCTTTTTTGCAGCGCAATACGAGCGCCTAAATCTCGATATTGTCGATTAAGCGGGTGGCGCCGAGACGGCTGGCGGCAAGCGCTACCAGCGGGACGTTTACGCTTTTGGGTATGCTTAGGTCGGCCTGTTGTCGCACCGCAACATAATCAGTTTTCCAGCCGGCTGCGGTTAACGCCGAAATCGC
>CAZGPO010000087.1:0-8716 GCA_964527745.1 uncultured Dechloromonas sp. | reverse complement strand
GCCGACGGCAAAGCCGGCCAGATCGTATTCGCCGGCCGGGTACATACCCGGCATTTCGGCGGTTTCGCCACCGATCAGCGCACAACCGGCCAGCTCGCAGCCCTTGGCGATGCCGCCGACGACCGCCGCGGCAGTATCGACATCGAGCTTGCCGCAGGCAAAGTAGTCGAGGAAGAACAGCGATTCGGCGCCGAGCACCAGAATGTCATTGACGCTCATTGCCACCAGATCCTGGCCGACGGTGTCGTGGCGATTCAGGTCGAAAGCCAGGCGCAGCTTGGTGCCGACGCCGTCGGTGCCGGACACCAGCACCGGCTCCTGATAACGCTTTGGCACCTCGAACAGGGCGCCGAAGCCCCCAATGCCGCCGAGCACGCCGTCGCGCAGGGTTTTCCGGGCGAGCGGCTTGATCCGTTCGACAAGGGCATCGCCGGCATCGATATCGACACCGGCATCGCGGTAGGAAAGGGAGGTGTTTTCGGTCATGGCGGCAGGCTGTTGCGGTCGACGGTGGAAAGAGGCCGAATTTTACCGCAAGGCGGCGCGATCGAGCCGACTCAGCACAAGCTCAGCGCAGCATGGCAACGTAAATGCCAGTCAGGATCGCCGTCGTGATGACGCCGCTGATGCTCGCCCCCAGGGCATGCGGCAGGATCATGACCCCGGGATTGGCCTGGGTGGCGATCTTCTGCACCAGCTTGGCCGTCGTCGGCACACAGCTGACGCCGGCGATGCCGATGATCGGATTGTATTTGCCCTTGTACCAGAAATAGAGCGCATAGCCGCCGATGATGCCGCCGATCCCCGAGAGCAGCAGCGCCAGAATGCCGAGCAGCAGCAGCTTGAGCACGACCGGATCGAGAATGGTGCTGGCCTCGCACAGGATGCCCAGGGTCAGTCCGAGAAAGAAAGTCGCGCCGTAAAGGAAGGTGCTGCCCATCAGGTTGGCGAAGTTAACCAGGCCGCTCTCGCGCACGGCGACGCCGACGAAAAGCGACAGGAAGAGCGGCGCAGCGACCGGGAAAAGCAGGCAGAGCAGCGTACAGACGACGACGGCGAACACCAGTTTCTGGCCCGAGGTGATTTTCTGAACATCGTCCACCGGCATCGGAATACCGCGCAGGCGCTCAGGGACCAGCAGCTTGATCAGATGCGGATAGCCGCCGTAGGTCAGGCCCAGGTAAAGATAGCCGACAACGGTAATTGGCACGAACAGGTCCTTGGCCAGGATCAGCGAGGCGAAGAGGACCATCGGCCCGTCACCGCCGCCGATCAGCGCCACCGATGCGGCCTCGCGTTCGCCCATGCCGAGCGCGACCGCGATGGGAAAAACGACGACCGTGCCGAGTTCCGCGAACAGCGCGAGGATCATGCTCTGGAACGGACGCGCCATGACGAAGCCGACATCGAGCAGGACGCCAATGCCCATGAACACCAGGCAGGCGATCAGGCCATTGCTGAACATCAGCGTATAGATTGGTTGCAGCCAGTTGATCTGCAACATGTTGACCACCGCGCCGGGTTGGCTGACCAGAGGATCAAGAAACAGTGTTCCCGTCTTGCCGCTGTCGAAAAACATCACCCCGGCATTGACCGCAGCCATCCCGAGGCCCATCGGAATCATCAGCAGGGGTTCGAGGACCTCCTTCTTGCCCAGGTAGATCAGCAGGAAGCCGAGCAGCATCAGCGCAATGCGCCCGATCGCAATCTTCGGATCGGCTGCCAGCAGCGTCGCGACCCCCTGAAACAGGTCGAGCAGGTGAAGGTCATGCATCGCCGTTCCCCCGCTCAGGAAATCGTCACCAGAACCCGTCCCGGTTCGACCGCATCGCCAGCCTTGACCGCAATGCTCGCGACCGTGCCAGAAACCTTGGCAATCATCGGCGTCTTCATCTTCATTGCTTCGACGATCGCCACCGTGTCGCCGGCATTGACCGCCTGGCCGACCACAACATTAATCGAATCGACGACGCCACCCATCGTGCTGACCACCTCGCCTGCTGCTACCGGGCCACCGGCGGCAGCGCTCGCCGCTGGAGGCGCCGTCACCGCAGCCGAACGCGGCGCTGGAATGTTCATGCTGCCCGGTTCCGGATAAAGCAGACCGCCCCCTTCGCTGACGTCCTCGACCGTCACGTTGTATTCCTTGCCGTCGACAGTAATCTTGTATTTCTTCTGCATGATGTGAGCGCTCCGAAAAAGAGTCGGTGAATCGCGACTAGTGTAGTGCTGCATTCTGTTTAGAGCTTAATCGGCTGTTGGCGCGGATGACCTTTTGCAGGATATCGCGAGCGCTCTTGGTCCAGATGAACGGCTTGGGTTGCGTGTTGTGGTGAGCGATGTACGCATCAATGGCGTGAATCAATTCCGGGACGCTGGTGAACACGCCACGACGCAGGCGCTCGGTGGTGATGTCGCGGAAGAAGCGCTCGACCATGTTGAGCCAGGACGCCGAGGTTGGCGTGAAGTGCATGTTGAAACGCGGATGCTTGGCGAGCCATTCCTGCACGGCGGGATGCTTGTGCGTGGCGTAGTTGTCGGCGATCAGATGCAGGGTCTTGTCCTTCGGGGTTTCGCGGTCGATCTGTTTCAGGAACTTCAGCCACTCGGCATGGGTGTGGCGCTGCTGGCACTGGCCGATGACCTGGCCATCCAAGATGTTGAGCGCGGCGAACAGCGTGGTCGTTCCGTTGCGCTTGTAATCGTGGGTCATCGTTTCAGCGCGACCTTTCTTGAGCGGCAGTCCGGGCTGGGTCCGATCCAGTGCCTGTACCTGGCTCTTCTCGTCGCAGCACAACACCAGGGCGTGCTCGGGCGGTGACATGTACAGCCCCACGATGTCTTCGAGTTTCTCGACGAAGTTCGGATCACGCGAGACTTTGAATCCACGCACGATGTGCGGCTTCAATCCCGCTGCCCGCCAATGTCGCGAAACGCTGGACGAATGGACGCCGAGCACCTTGGCCATCGTGCGCGTGCTCCAGTGCGTCGCCGCCTCCGGCTTGCTCTGGGTCGTCAATTCCACCAAGCGTGCCACATCTACCTTCTTCGGCGGCGCACCGCGCGGCAAGTCCCGCTCAATTCCTGCCAACCGCAATTCGGCGTACCGTCCCCGCCAACGCGCCACTTGAATCCTACCGATGCCCACCTCCCCGGCAATCTCCTGGTTCTGCATGCCCTTGGCGGCCAGCAGAACGACTTGGGCACGCTGCGCCAGCCTGACGCTGGTGAGCCGCGACTGGGACAACTTCGTCAGTTCCACTCGCTCGTCTTCGGTCAATACAATCTCAGGCGCAACGCGCATTGGAATCTCCGTGAGTTATGCATAACGCATTATAACGGAATCGCAATAATAAGTCATTTCAAGAATGCAGCACTACACTAGTGCCTGGGATGATGCGACGGGGCATGCGACGCATGCTGGGCCTGACGACCGCCGGCCGCCCATTCCTGATGGCGATGCGCCGCCTCAATATGGACGATGCGATGGGTGCCGCCCATGGCATGAACCGCGGCAGCGATCGCCGCGACATGGTGCGCCTCGATCGCCAACGGCGCCGGCACCAATGCGACCGGCTGCGGCGCTGCAGCCGGCTGGCGTTCCAGTCGGCCGATGGTGAGTACGATGATCTTGATGACCACCGCGACGCCCAGCGAAACAATGACCGCCAGGCCGTAAACCCACAGTGTCCTGAGGATCAGGTCGCTCATCGCCACTCTCCCGGAAAACGCAGGAAACGCTTCACAGCGGAATGTTCCCGTGCTTCTTGACCGGCCGCAGTTCGCGCTTGCCGAGCAGCTTGCGCAGCGCCAGGGCCAGCATCGGCCGGGTTTCGGCCGGCTCGATCACGTCGCTGACGTAGCCGCGCGCCGCCGACAGATAGGGCGAGGCGAACTCGGCGCGGTAGGCGCTCGCCAGCTCGGCTGTCCGGGCGCGCCGGTCGTCGGCTTCTTCCAGCTCCTTGCGATACAGCAGGCTGACCGCCGCTTCGGCGCCCATCACGGCGATTTCCGCCGTCGGCCAGGCATAGACGACGTCGGCGCCCATTTCCTGCGAGCACATCGCCAGGTAGGAACCGCCGTAGGCCTTGCGCAGCACCACCGTCAGCTTGGGCGTGGTGCACGAGGCGTAGGCATGCAGCATTTTGGCACCATGGCGGATGATGCCGCCGCGCTCCTGTTCGATCCCGGGCAGAAAGCCGGGCACATCGACGAAGGTGACGACCGCAATATTGAAGATGTTGCAGAAGCGGATAAAGCGCGCCGCCTTGTCGGAGGCATTGATGTCGAGCGCGCCGGCCATCTCCATCGGATTATTGGCGACGATGCCGACCACCACGCCCTCGATGCGGGCGAAGCCGACGATGATATTGCGCGCCCAGCCGGCATGCACCTCAAGCAGTTGGCCGCCATCGACGACGCGGCGGACGACAGCGTGCATATCCATCGGCTGTGCCGACGACTCGGGAATCAGTTCATGCAGTGCCGCATCCGGCGTGAAATCGATGTCGGTGCCGAGAATATGCGGCGGGTCCTCGGTGTTGTTGGCCGGCAGGTAAGACAGCAGCCGCTTGACCAGGGCGACTGCCTGGGCGTCGTCATCGACGACGAAATGCACGTTGCCGCTGACCGTCGAGTGCATCTCGGCACTGCCGACCTCGTCCATGCTCGTTGCCCGCCCGGTCACCGCCTTGATGACTTCCGGGCCGGTAATGAACATGTGGCCGTTTTGCCGCGTCATGATGATGAAGTCCATCAGCGCCGGCGAGTAGGCCGCGCCGCCGGCGCACGGGCCGAGCACGACGGCGATCTGCGGCACGACGCCGGACAGCAGGACGTTGTGATAAAAGACCTCGCCGTAGCCCGAAAGGGCATCGACGCCCTCCTGAATCCGTGCGCCACCTGAATCCTTGAAGGCGACCAGCGGCGTGCCGTTCTTCAGCGCGACACGCATCACATCGACGATCTTGCGCGCGTGCATCTTGCCCAGCGTACCGGCGGCGACAGTGAAATCCTGGCTGAAGGCGGCGACCTGCATGCCATCGACGAAGCCGGTCCCGGAAATGACGCCGTCGGCCGGCAGTTCTTTGGTCTCCATACCGAAATGCGTCCCGCAGTGACGGACATAGGCGCCGCCCTCCTGAAAGGTATCGACATCGAACAGCAGGGCCAGGCGTTCGCGGGCGCCGAGCAGGCCTTTCCGGTGGCGCGCTTCCAACTTGTCGGCACCGCCGCCGGAACGCACCTGCTGGCGGCGCGTGCTCAAGGTCTCGATCGCTTTCGGGGAAATCGCCATGGTTTCACCTCTGAGAACAAAAGCGGCGCACGCCAATACGCCGGGAAGGTTGTCGAAAAGTCGCCGCGCGAAACACGCATCAAACGTGCGCAGTGTTTTTGTTTTTGACAATACCATGAGTGCGGCGGGATTGTGCAATCTCAGATAAGCAGATTCCCCAGCTCCTGTCAGCAGGCCATCACAGGCCAGGGTCGATGCTAGAATCATCACCTTCTTATTGTCCCGACAACATGCGCCAACTGATTCTCGACCTGCTGCCGAAAAGCCCGCCGACGCTCGATAATTTCGTCGCCGGCGGCAATGGCGAGACGCTCGCCGCGCTGAGCGGCTGGCTGGCCGGCGCGCTCCCGGAAACCTCGTTCTGCCTGTGGGGCGAAGCCGGATCGGGACGCACACACCTGTTGCTGGCCAGCGGCTTCGCCTATGTCGATGCGGCGCGCGACCCGGCGCTGGCGACGGCGCCCGAGGCCGGACAACTGGCTGTCGATCACGTCGAGGCACTGGACGAAACGGGCCAGATCGCCCTGTTCAACCATTTCAACCGCCTGAAAATGGCCGCCGGCATGCTGTTGACCGCAGCCGACCAGCCGCCGGCCCATCTCGTGCTGCGCGAAGACCTGCGCACCCGCCTCGGCTCGGGCCTGATCCATCGCCTGCGCCCACTGTCCGATGGCGAAAAGGCTGCCACGCTTGCCGCCCAGGCCAGAGAGCGCGCACTGAAACTGGCGCCGGAAGCGATCGATTATCTGATGCGCCACGCGCCGCGCGACATGCGTTCGCTGTCGACCTTCATCGTCGCCCTCGACCGCTATACGCTCGAACACAAACGCGCGGTGACGCTGCCGCTGCTGCGTGAACTACTCAATGAAACCCTGCCGCTGGACCTTGCCCAATGAACCTGGCCTTATTTGATCTCGACAATACCCTCATCGCCGGCGACTCGGATTTCGAGTGGGCGCAATTCCTGATCACCAAGGGCGTCGTCGACCGCGAAATCCAGGAGGCGAAGAACATCGCCTTCTACGACCAATACAAGGACGGCACCCTCGACATCAACGAGTTCCTCGCCTTCCAGCTCGCCCCGCTGACCCGCCACCCGCGCGCCGAGCTCGACGCCTGGCACCGCGAATACATGGCCCGCCACATCCAGCCGCTGATCGGCGACAAGGCACGCCAGCTGGTGCGCGCGCACCTCGACAACGGCGATCTGTGCGCCGTCGTTACCGCCACCAACAGCTTCGTCACCGGCCCCATCGTCAAGGAATTCGGCATTCCGCACCTGATCGGCACGATCGCTGCGGTCGACGTCGAAAAAGGCGCATTTTCCGGTGGCCCGCGCGGCACGCCATCGTTCCGCGACGGCAAGATCGAACGCGTCGAAAGCTGGCTCGAAGCGCTCGGCCTGTGGTGGGGCAGTTTTGCCGAGAGCTTTTTCTACAGCGATTCGCACAACGACCTGCCGCTGATGGGCAAGGTCACGACCCCGGTCGCCGTCGATCCGGACCAAACGCTGCACCGGCACAGCAGCGAAATGGGCTGGAAAATCATCACGCTGCGGTAGAATCCACGTTTTTCCGCAGCGCGCCACGCGCTCCCTGAACGACAATCCGTGATCCGCAAATTCATCTCCAGCGTCTTCGGCGGCAAGAAGTCCGCAGCCAGTCATCACGAACCGGCGGTGATTCCCGTTGCCACCCACGGCATCACCCGCAACCGCATCAGCGCCGGCAGCCGGCGCGTCTGCGAGGGATTGCAGCAACAGGGCCACAAGGCCTTCGTCGTCGGCGGCGCCGTGCGCGACTTGCTGATTGGCGCCGAACCCAAGGATTTCGATGTCGCCACCGACGCTACGCCGGAACAGGTGCGCAACGCCTTCCGCCGCTCGCGCATCATCGGCCGCCGCTTCCAGATCGTCCATGTCATGATGGGCCACGAGACGATCGAGGTCACCACCTTCCGCGGCACGCTGAATGCCGACACCAAGACCGACCAGCACGGCCGCGTACTGCACGACAATGTCTTCGGCAACCAGCTCGAAGATGCCGCGCGCCGCGATTTCACGGCCAACGCGCTGTATTACGATCCGACGACCGAAGCGGTCATCGATTATCACCACGGCGTCGCTGATCTCAAGCAGAAAACGCTGCGCATGATCGGCGAGCCGCGCGCCCGCTACCGCGAGGATCCGGTGCGCATGCTGCGCGCCGTGCGCCTGGCCGCCAAACTCGGCCTGCGCATCGACCCGGCGGCCAGCCAGCCGATCCGCGAAATGGCCGTGCTGTTGGAGAACGTGCCGGCGGCCCGCCTGTTCGACGAAATGCTCAAACTGCTGACCTCGGGGCACTCGGTCAAGTGCATCACCCAGCTACGCGACGAAGGTCTGCACCACGGCCTGCTGCCGCTGCTCGACGTCATTCTCGAGCAGCCGCTGGGCGAGAAATTCGTCATGCTGGCGCTGGCCAATACCGACGACCGCATCCGCGACGGCAAGGGCGTTTCGCCCGGTTTTCTGTTCGCCACGCTGCTCTGGCATGAAGTGCTGGCGCACTGGGAAAAGCTCAAGGCCAAGGGCGAGTCGAAAATTCCGGCGCTCTATCAGGCGATGGACACGGTACTCGACGTGCAGGGCGAAAAACTCGCCATCACGCGGCGCATCGCCGGCGACATCAAGGATATCTGGCTGCTGCAGCCGCGTTTCGAGGCACGCGCCGGCAAACGTCCGTATGGTCTGCTCGAACAGCCGCGCTTCCGCGCCGGCTACGACTTTCTGCTGCTGCGTGCCGAATCGGGCGAGATCGAGCACGAACTGGCCGACTGGTGGACCCGTTTCCAGGGGGCCGATGGCGAGCAACGGGCGCAGATGTTGCTGCCCGAACAGGCCGGCGACAAAAAGCGCCGCCGGCGCCGCAAGAAGCCTGCCAATTCCGGTACCCCCGCCGGCGACGCACCGCGCGCGGCCCAATGAACACCGCCTACGTCGCCCTCGGTGCCAACCTCGGCGACCCGACGGCCGCCGTGCTGGCCGCCTTCGCGGCGCTGGCCAACCTGCCGGAAAGTCGCGTCGCGCGCTGCTCGTCGCTCTATCGTACCGCCCCGGTCGGCAACCTCAGTCAGCCTGACTTCGTCAACGCCGTCGCGGTGCTGGAAACCACGCTGCCCCCGGAATCGCTGCTCGACGCGCTGCTCGACATCGAAGCCCGTTTCGGGCGCATCCGCCGCGAGCGGAACGGGCCGCGCACCCTCGACCTCGACCTGCTGCTCTACGACGACATCGAGCTCGACCTGCCGCGCCTGACCCTGCCGCACCCGCGCCTGCATCTGCGCGCCTTCGTGCTCCTGCCGCTCGCCGAGGTTGCCCCCGATCTCGCCATTGCGCGGCGCGGCAGTCTCGCCGCCTGGCTGCCGGCAGTCGCCAATCAG
>CAZGPO010000086.1:5032-8758 GCA_964527745.1 uncultured Dechloromonas sp. | reverse complement strand
TGTACCGAGCGGCAACGTCGAGCTGACCGGCATCGCCGTCATCCCCGGGCAGCGCTTTTTCAACCTGGCCGCCCAACCAGGCACCGGCTGGGAACCGGTGTGGCAGAACCTCGACCTGGCGCGCTTCCGCGCCGTCGTCAGCTACCCGCTGCAGCCATTGCTGATCATGCTCGACGCCGACGCGCCGGGCGGCTACCTGCGCGAATGGCCGCGACCCGACGAGCGCAGCGAGCGCCATCGCAGCTATGCCCTGCAATGGTTCGGTTTCGCGGTCGCGACCATCGGCATCTGGGCCTATTTCCTGTTGCGCCGGCCATGACCAGCCGTGCCCTGCAAACACCAGCACCTAAAAGCAGTGGCCTGCCGATGCTGGCCCTGGTCGTCGGCCTCCTGACACTGCCCTTTGCGATCGCCGCCGGGCTTTATGTTTTTGGCTGGCACCCGGAACGAACGGGCAACCATGGTCAACTGGTCAATCCGCCACAGGCGCTGCCGGCCAGTGGATTGACGACTGCAGATGGCCTTCCCCTGGCTACCTCCGAGCTTCAGGGGAAATGGCTGCTGCTGTTGAACGGCAACGGCCCGTGTACGGCCGACTGCGCCCAGCGTATCGACGAAATGCGGCGCATCCAGGTGTCGCTCTACAAGGAGATGGGTCGCCTGCGCCGCGTCGTCCTCAGCGATCGCATCGGTGATCCGGAATTCGCCGACGCCGTGCACCGGCAACCCGACCTCGTGCTGACCACGGCGCCGCCGCAGTGGCTACCCGGTACTGATCGTGTCCCCGGCTATCGCCTCCATCTGGTTGATCCGCAGGGCAATCTGATCATGAATTATCCTGTCGACATCGCTGCCCGGAATGTGCGCAGCGACCTTGAACGTCTGCTCAAATTCGCTTGGACCGGCTAGGAGAACCACCATGCAAACCGTTGTGCGACCGACACTTTCGATACCCCGCCGCCTGGCGGCGTTTTCCCATTTGTGCAAGCCGCGGGTCAACAGCCTCATCGTCTTTACCGCGATGATCGGCATGTTCCTGGCGACACCGGGATTTCCACCGCTATTGCGCTTTCTCGTCGCGTCCACCGGCATCGCGCTGGTCGCTTTCGCCGCCGCCGCGCTCAATTGTCTGGTCGAACGGACCGTCGACGCGCGCATGGCCCGCACCAGCTGGCGGGCCACGGCCCGTGGCGACATCTCGGCGCTCGAAACGGTCACGCTGGCTTCCCTGCTCGGCGCCAGCGGGCTGTGGCTGCTCCATGCCTTCATCAACGACCTGACGATGTGGCTGACGCTGGCCACTTTCGTCGGCTACGCCGTCATCTATACGCTGATTCTCAAGCCGGCGACGCCGATGAATATCGTCATCGGCGGGGCCTCCGGCGCCATGCCGCCGGTACTCGGCTGGGCGGCGATGACCGGCAACGTATCGGCCGAACCGCTGGTCCTTTTTCTGATCATTTTCCTGTGGACCCCGCCACATTTCTGGGCACTCGCCTGCTATCGCCGCGACGACTACGCGCGCTCCGGGCTGCCCATGCTGCCGGTCACCCACGGCATCGCCTTCACCTGCCAGCACATCCTGTGGTACACCCTGATGCTCTCCGGAGCCAGCCTGATCCCGGTCTCGCTGGGGATGAGCGGCTGGTTCTACCTGATGGCGATCAGTCTGCTCGACATCGTCTTCCTCGGCTATGCCATCGCGCTGTGCCGCCGCTACAGCGACGCGCTGGCCCGGCGCACCTTCCGCTACTCCATCCTCTACCTGACGCTGCTCTTCGCCGCGCTGTTCGCCGACCGCCTGATCGCCTGAACCGCATGACCCCGTATCGCCGCCTGATCGCCGCCGCGGTCGCCCTCGCTTTCGCAGTGATCGCGCTGGGTGCCTACGTCCGGCTGTCCGACGCCGGGCTCGGCTGCCCCGACTGGCCGGGCTGCTACGGGCACCTGCTCGGCGTGCCCGACGAGATGCACGAACAAGCCGCCGCCAACCAGGCCTTTCCCGAACGCCCCGTCGAGACGGGCACAGCCTGGAAGGAAATGGTTCACCGCTATTTCGCCGGGACGCTCGGCCTGCTGATCCTTGGCGTCTGCCTGCTAGCCTGGCGCGGCGAGCAGCGCCGGCGCCACGCGCCGCTACTGCCCACCCTGCTGCTCGGCATCGTCGCGCTGCAGGCGGCACTCGGCATGTGGACCGTCACCTTGCTCCTGAAGCCGGTGATCGTCACGCTGCACCTGCTCGGCGGCATGACCACGCTGGCCCTGCTCGTCGCACTGGCTTTGCGCGAAACGGTACCGGCCCGCGCTGCGATTGACGGTGGCTTGCCGCGCCTGGCCGGCCTTGCGCTGCTCGCGGTGTTCGTCCAGATCGCGCTAGGCGGCTGGGTCAGCAGCAACTACGCAGCGCTGGCCTGCACGGATTTCCCGACCTGTCAGGGCGAATGGCGCCCGCCGATGGATTTCGCCCACGGCTTCGCCGTCTTCCGCGAACTGGGGCAGACCGCGCACGGCGAATTGCTCCCCTTCGCTGCGCTGACCGCGATCCACTGGATGCACCGGCTGGGCGCCCTGGCCGTCACGGCGCTGGTTGGAGCGCTGGCGCTGGCCCTGTGGCGGACGGGCGGTCCGTCCTGGCGATCGTGGAGCTTGGTGCTCGCCGGAGCGCTGGCGCTGCAGGTCGGGCTCGGCATTGCCAACGTACTGCTTTCCCTGCCGCTCCTCTTGGCCGTGGCCCACAACCTGGGCGCGGCGCTGCTGCTCACGGTGACGCTGGCGATCAATCTGCGCCTGCACGGGCAGCGCAGCGAAAACATCCTTCCTGGCACCGTCGACCGCAGCAGCGGCCACGATTTCACGACGCCAGGCGCTCCGCGAGAAAATCCATCAGCACCCTGACCCGGTGCGGCACATGCCGGTTGCCGGGCAACAAGGCATAGATGCCGAGTTCGGCAACGGTGAACTCGGCGAGCACTCTCTTGACCCGCCCCGCCGCCAGATAGCCATCCAGGATGAAATCCGGCTGCAGGGTAATGCCCGGGCCCTGCGCGGCCGCCGCGGTCAGCACGTCGCCGTTGTTGGCACGGATCCGGCTGCGCACCGGGATAGTTTCCGGCTGCCCGTCGACGATGAATTGCCAGCCTTGCGCCTAGCCGCCTGAGGTATAACCCAGGCATTCGTGGTGGATCAGCTCCGACGGGTGCTGTGGCCAGCCGTGGCGGGTGAGGCAACCCCGGGAGGCAACCACCTGCATGCGGCTCGCGTCGATCCGCCAAACCACCCACCAAACCGCGCATGATGATCGGGGAGAAATCGCGTGGCCCGGCCGTCGCCGCCGAACCAAAGAAGGGGACCGCGGCCGAGCGCGATGAAATGAACCGCGTCCTCGGCGAACTGGGCGGGCCGGCCCGCTCGACCGAACGGCAGTCTAAAGTCATTCAAGGTGCTCAACGAAGGCGACCAGGCCGAGGAGATCGCCTGCGTCCGCTCGGTGGTCGAAAGCACCATCCCCTTCGCCCGCATCGAGGGCAATTCGTGCTGAGGTGAGGCATGGCCCTGCTGGCTACCTCAATCGGTTCGCCCGTACACTGACGCAGGGTCGGCGAAGACACATTTCAGGGAGCGGCATGCACCTGTCCGATAGCAGCGACGCAGCCTCGGGCCAATATCCGTTCAGCGGAATCGAATTGATGCAAGGCAATCTCCCGCGCAGGAACGCGCGCCTTGAGC
>CAZGPO010000086.1:2604-4932 GCA_964527745.1 uncultured Dechloromonas sp. | reverse complement strand
AGCGGAATCGAATTGATGCAAGGCAATCTCCCGCGCAGGAACGCGCGCCTTGAGCCGGGCGGCCAGCAAATAAAGCCCGCCCAGTTTCCGATGCAGGAAGAGAGCATCGGCCGGAGGCGTGTGCCAGAAGTCACGATCCATCCCGAGCACCATGCCGGCATCGCGAATGCGTGCCGCGAGGTCGGTGTTGCCGAAGTCGTAAAGCCCGGGATGACGGAGCGGCTCGCAGGCAAGCGAGAAAATATCCAGTACCTGCTGGCGTTGATGGTCCTTGATGTCCTCCTGGAAATAGCCGATGTCCCGGGCGGCCCCGTTCATGCCTGAGCGGTCACCCGTCATTGCAGCGCACATCAGGCGACGATAGGCATCGACTAGGTCGTCGGCATAGGCACGCGTGGCACCGAAATCAAGCAGGATCACCCTCTGCGTGTCGGCAGCGTACTGGTAATTGGCGAAATTGGGATCGGTCTGGACCAGCTTGAACTCGAATATCTCGCGAAACAACAGGCGGAACAACTGGCTGACGATGCGATCACGCTCGCACTGGTCGAGATGGCTCAGGGATTCGAGTGCAAGCCCATCGAGGCGGGTCATTGCCAAGATGTTCTCAGTCGTCAGGTCGTCGTGCATTTCGGGGAGCACGAAGTCCTGGGTGTTCGCCAGCAGGCCGGCAAAGCGCATCATGCACGCACCCTCGCGGCGATAATCCGCTTCCTCATGCAACTGGCGCTTGGCTTCGTCAAGCAGCGGCTTGATGTTCAGGGAGCCGGGCAGCAACCCGGAGACGCGGAGCAGCGTGGCGACGTTGTCCACATCGCTCTCGATGCTGCGCCGCACGCCGGGATACTGGATCTTGATCGCCAGATGGCGGCCATCCTTGCGTTGTCCGAAATGCACCTGGCCGATCGACGCCGCGGCCGTCGGGGTGAAGGAAAAGCGCTGAAAATGGCGATCCCATCCCGCGCCCCAGTTGGCATCGAGTACCGCGACGACCTGGCTCATCGGCATCGGGATCGCATCGGCACGCAACCGTGAAAATATTTCCGCCAGTTCAGGAGGCAAGAGTTCGCCGGCATCCATCGACAGCAACTGCCCCACTTTCATCGCCGCGCCGCGCAATTCGGCGAGCTGGCCGGCGACCCGCCGGGCATTGGCCGGGGTGAGCAGCAGGTCGTTGAACTTGGGCCGCTTGCCCCGGAAAAATTGCTTTGCGCCTTCGGCCAGCATGCTGCCGGCAACCCCGCCAGCCAGCGAGCCGAGGCGAGCCAGACGGGACAAGCGCCCGCCCGGGACGGGCGCCGTCAGCACGGAGGCATCACCGGCCATCGTGGGTGACACGACCCTTGACATCCAGCGTTTCAGCCTCGAACAGGGGATAAGGGTCGGCGACGTAGGCCGGCCCCTTCATTGCCATGACGATGAATGCAGCGATGGCCACGGTAAAAATGACCGTCCAGTACAGAATGACCAGGCTGGAGACATAGATGTCCATGCTCATGAGCAACCGGGTTTCTGCTTCGCCAGCGAGAAAACGAACCAGCAACGACGGGGTCACCAGCAGGAGAGAGCCGAGCCCGAGCCATTTCGACAAGCTGGACAGGATGGAGCGCTCCATCCCCGGTGGCGTCGTTGTGAAGCCCGGCAAGCGGTTGAACAGGTTCATGGCGAACTCTCTGACAAAAGGGTGGCGATCAGAACGGATTGAGAAATGCAGCGAAGCCCAGACAAACGCACGCAACTGCGCTGAGGCGAAGACGCAGCGGCAGGTACCACGCCGGCAGTTCGGCCTGCCGACCCAGGTGGCGATCGCGCAGGTAGTTGGCGATGAACCCAGTGGCGGGGCCGCCACAATCGGCGACATCAGCAATGCCGGCCGCTAGGGCCAGCGAGACAAACGGCAGCAGGCCGCCGTAGCCCAACTAGGCAACCACGGCGGGGGCGTCGTCGGGTGCTTCCCGTGCAGGTCGCCGTTCATTTGACCAAGGGACGAATGCTGGTGAACCCGCCATCGAGGGCCCAAACCTGCCCGGTGACGCGCGCCGCCTTCTCCGACAGCAGCCAGACCATCAGTTCGGCCAACTCGTCCGGTGTACCGATACCTGGCAACGGATACTGCCGGGCAGCGGCATCGCGGGCCGCCGGGCTGCCAATGATGCCGGCCGCTGCCGGAGTTTCCATGATGCCCGGGGCGACAGCGTTGATGCGGATGCCGGCCGCCGCGTAGGTTGCCGCAGCACCGCGCACCAGTCCCTCGAGTCCGCCTTTGGCCGCTGCAATTGCTTCATGGTTGGGCGTGCCGATCTGCGCGGCGATCGAGGAGACCAGCAC
>CAZGPO010000086.1:0-2594 GCA_964527745.1 uncultured Dechloromonas sp. | reverse complement strand
CCCGATGCGCGCTGCGGCCGATGACACGAAAATCGCGGCGCCGGGACTGCGCGCCTCGCGCAACCCGCCGACGAAGCCCGCCAGGGTGTGAAAAGCGCTGACCAGGTTGGCGCTCAGGCAATCGTTGAAATCGCCTTCGGTCATGCGATGCAGGGCGCTTAGGCGGATGTTGCCGATACAGTGAGCCAGCGCCGTCGGGATCATCCCCTTGTCTTTGGCGACCCGCAAAACCTCGCGGGCACCGGCAACGGTGGAGCAGTCCGCTTCGATTTGCAGATGGCGCTCGCCGAATACATCGCTGAGATGAGAAGCGCGGCGACTGACGACGATCAGTTCCCAACCCTCCCTGGCCAGCCTGTCGGCGACCGTCCTTCCGAGCCCGCCGGCCGCACCGGTGACCAATGCTATCTTCTGCATGAATTTCCCCTCCCTGCGCAAGGCATGATTACTGATAACTGCATCAGACACGACTGCTTACACAAAATTCAATTATTGTCCTGGAAAAATTGATGATCAGGCAGCCGACCGGTATCGTCGACCGGAACCCCGCGCAACAAGGAAACCTGCCTACAAAGCCTCGATCCCGGCGCGAATTTCATCGGCCCTGCCCTGCACTGCAGCCAAGGCCGCCGGACTCATTCTGGCGAGCTGACGGTAGACCATCCCCAACCTTGGGTTGGCTGACAAACGGTCGACGTTGCGCGCGAAAAAATCCCAGTACAGCGCGTTGAACGGGCAGGCCCGCTCGCTGACACGCGCCTTCTTGTCGTAGTGGCAAGCCTTGCAGTAGTCGCTCATGCGGTCGATGTAGGCGGCGCTCGACACGTAGGGCTTGGTCGCCAGCTTGCCGCCGTCGGCGAACTGGCTCATACCGACGGTGTTCGGCAACTCGACCCATTCGAAGGCGTCGATATACACACCGAGATACCAGCCATGTAACGCCGCCGGATTGAGCCCGGCGAGCAGCGCGAAGTTGCCGATCACCATCAGGCGCTGGATGTGGTGGGCGTAGGCGTGTTCCAGCGACTGGCCGATGGCGTGCTCCAAGCAGCGCATTCTGGTATGGCCGGTCCAGAACCATGAGGGCAGCGGCCGCTGGTGGTCGAAACAGTTTTGCGCCTCGTAGCCGGGCATGTTGGCCCAATAGACCCCGCGCACGTATTCGCGCCAGCCGAGAATCTGCCGGATGAAACCCTCCGCCGCCGCCAGCGGCACGTGGCCGGATTCGTAGGCGTCGGCGGCCTTGGCAACGACCTCGCGCGGATTGAGCATCTTGGTATTCAGCGCAAATGAAAGTAGTGAGTGGAAGAGCCGCCAGGCGCGATGAGACATCGCATCCTCAAAATCGCCGAAATGCGGCAGGGCTTCGTCGATGAAATCATCGAGCTGCTGCAAGGCTTCGGCGCGGTTCAGCGGCCAGCGAAAGCGCTGCGCATTCGGCTCGCCAAAGCTGGCCACGCCGGCCTGCCGGATACTTTGCCAGAGCGCCGAATGATCGTGCTCGACCCGCCAGTCGGCCGGCTCGCGCGGCTGGCCGGGCCAGGGCTTGCGGTTGTCGTGATCTAAATTCCACTGGCCGCCCAGCGGCTTGCCGTTGGAACTCATCAGCACGCCGTGACGAATCCGCATCCGGCGGTAAAAGTGCTCCATCAGCCATTGTTTGCGCTCGGAGAACAGTTGCGCCGCTTCGTCGCGGCGGGTGTAGAAATGCTCGCTATCAACCATCCGGCCGGGGATGGCGAGCTGGCTGGCATACTCGGCCAGTTGCTGGTCGAGGCGCCATTCATCCGGCGCCTGATACTCGAAAGCGCTGGCCGAATATTCGGCGATCAGCGCGTCCAGATTGGCCGGCAGCGATTGGCGGTTAGCCGGGTCGTCAATCGCCAGATAATGCACGCGATGCCCGGCCAGCCGCAATTGCGTGGCGAAGTCGCGCATGGCGGCGAAGATGGCGATGATTTTCTGGGCATGATGCAGGACGTAGTCGGTTTCCTGACGCGCCTCCATCAGGACGTAAACCCCGCTTTCATCGGGCGCAGAGAGCCAGCCATGTTCCGGATTGAGTTGGTCGCCAAGGATCAAGCGGAGCGTGGTCATGATTTTCCCTGGCGATTTCGCCGGCAGCGCTCGGAGCAATATTTCACCTCAGCCCAGACCGCGAACCATTTTTTGCGCCAGAAATACGGTCGACCGCAACAAATGCAGATTTTGCTCGGCAGTTGTGATTTCAGGTGGTTCATAGGCTTAGGTTCAGATTGGTAGGACAATTTTACATCAATGTTCATTTTGTCCTAGACAAAATAATATCAGCGCCGCACAATATCGCTCATGGAGGACGCTTTTCGTCGCCCATTCCCGAAAGGAAACCATGACCAAAGCCCCCGCTACCTTGCGCCGCCCACCCAATTCCGTTGCATGGCTTGGCTACGGCGGCCTCATTCCCTTCCTGTTCTTGACGCCGTTGAGCCTGATCGACCAACAACACGGCATGGTCTGGAGCGATGCCCTCTACAGCTATGGCGCCATCATCGTCAGTTTCATTCAATGACCACAATTGAGGTAAATTTATGGAAAATAAGAATCTAACGCAAGGA
>CAZGPO010000085.1:1163-8773 GCA_964527745.1 uncultured Dechloromonas sp. | reverse complement strand
GCGCGAGCCGCCGTTCTTCTTCTGCAAACCGGGCGATGCGGATGCGGTGATCGCCGTTCCTGCCGGGCAGACCGGCGACATTGCCTACCCTGCGGCCACGCACGACCTGCACCATGAAATCGAATTGGTCGTCGCGCTGGGAGGTGGTGGTGAAAACGTAGCGGTCGAGGCCGCGCAGGCGCTGATCTACGGCTACGCGGTCGGCCTGGATCTGACCCGTCGCGACATGCAGGCGCGGGCCAAGGAAAAGAGTCACCCCTGGGACATGAGCAAGGGGTTCGATCAGTCAGCCGTGTCCGGCGCCATTACTCAGGTAGCGACATGTGGACACCCGGCAAACGGCGGCATCTGGCTCAAGGTCAATGGTGAAGTCCGCCAGGATGGCGACCTGGCGGCGATGCTGTGGCAGGTGGCCGACATCGTCGCCAACCTGTCGACGCTGGTGCGCCTTGAAGCCGGCGATCTGATCTATACCGGCACGCCAGCCGGGGTCGGGCCGCTGCTGCGCGGCGATGTGCTGGAAGGTGGCGTCGACGACGTCGGCACGCTGCGCGCGCGCATCGTCTGAGCTTTACGTCGGCCGCTTGTCGATGACGCGCCTGGCCTTGCCGATCGAGCGCTCGATGCCGCCGACATCGACAATGTCAATGCGGGCGGTTATGCCGATGTAGGACTTGATGTGGTGCTGCAGGTCGTTGGCGACGAACTCTTTTTCGGGCGCGCTGGCGAACTGGAATTCCGGCTTCAGTTCGACATTGACCTTCATCGCGTCGAGGTGGCCGTCGCGGCTGACTTCCAGCACATAGTGCGGCGACAGCTTGGGCTGGCGAAGGATCAGTTCCTCGATCTGCGACGGGAAAACATTGACGCCGCGGATGATCAGCATGTCGTCCGAGCGTCCGGTGATCTTGCCGATGCGGCGCATCGACCGTGACGTCGGCGGCAGCAGGCAGGTCAGGTCGCGGGTGCGGTAGCGGATGACCGGCATCGCCGCCTTGGTCAGCGAGGTAAAGACGAGTTCGCCCTGGCTGCCTTCGGGGAGTATTTCGCCGGTCACCGGGTCGACGATTTCCGGGTAGAAATGGTCTTCCCAGATCACCGGGCCATCCTTGGATTCATGGCATTCGCTGGCGACGCCGGGGCCGATGACTTCCGAAAGACCGTAGAGGTCGATGGCATCGATGCCGAAGGCGGATTCGATTTCCTTGCGCATCGCGTTGGTCCACGGTTCGGCACCGTGGATGCCGATGCGCAGCGCGGTGCTCTGCGGGTCGATGCCCTGGCGGCGGAATTCGTCGGCGATGTTGAGCATGTAGGAGGGCGTGACCATGATGATGGTCGGCTTGAAGTCGCAGATCAGCTGCACCTGCTTTTCGGTCTGCCCGCCGGACATCGGGATCACCGTGCAGCCGAGCTTTTCAGCGCCGTAGTGGGCGCCAAGGCCGCCGGTGAATAGTCCGTAACCGTAGGCGACGTGCACGATGTCGCCCGGCCGTCCGCCGGCGGCGCGGATCGAGCGGGCGATCAGGTCGGCCCACATGTCGATGTCGGCCTGCGTATAGCCGACGACGGTCGGTTTGCCGGTGGTACCGCTCGAAGCGTGGATGCGTACCACCTGCTCGCGTGGCACGGCGAACATGCCGTAGGGGTAGTTGTCGCGCAGATCCTGCTTGGTTGTAAACGGGAATTTCCCCAGGTCGGCCAATGACTTGAAATCGTCGGGATGGACGCCGGCTGCGTCGAAGCTGGCCTTGTAGTGCGGCACGTTCTTGTAGACGTGATGCAGCGTCCATTTGAGGCGCTCGGTCTGCAGCGCGACGATTTCGTCGCGGCTGGCGGTTTCGATGGCGTGCAGGCCTTTGTTCATTGTTCTCTCCCTCCTGAACCGCGGATTCTCGCTCCGTCGCACGGCGTACCGCTTGAGGCAGATCAACTTGGGCGGTATTTCCCGGTCGACCGTAACGGACCGGAAAATGGAGTTCGGTCTGGATATCGCCGCCATAATTATGAATTTTCACGACGGGATTCGGTTTTGTGTGTGCTAAAATTTTGCGCTCCATGTAGGTAAAAAAACAGGCGGAATCGCAGAGTGAAAAAACGCAGCCGCCAATTGCTCGCAACTCAACTAAACGCAAGGAAGGCGCATGAAAATTCACGAATATCAGGGCAAACAACTCCTGAAAAAATTCGGCGTTACGGTTCCGCGCGGAATTCACTGCACCACCGTCGACGACGCGGTGAAGGCAGCGGAATCCCTGGGCGGCAGTGTCTGGGTGGTCAAGGCCCAGATTCACGCCGGCGGCCGTGGCAAGGGTGGCGGGGTCAAGGTGGCGAAGTCGCTCGAGCAAGTGCGCGAATTCGCCGGCCAGATCCTCGGCATGCAATTGATCACGCACCAGACCGGCCCGCAAGGCCAGAAAGTTCGCCACCTGCTGATCGAGGAAGGCGCCGACATCAAGCACGAGTACTACGTTGCCGCGCTGACCGACCGCGCCACGCAGTCCGTCGCCATGATGGCTTCTTACGAAGGCGGCATGGATATCGAGGAAGTTGCCCACAAGACCCCGGAAAAGATCGTCAAGGTCTTCATCAACCCGCTGGTCGGCCTGACCGACGCGCAGGCGCTGACCCTGGCCAAGGGCATGGGTATGCAGGAAAGCTCGATTCCGCAGTGTGTCGATACGCTCAAGAAGCTGTACACCTGCTACATGGAAACCGACGCGTCGCTGGCCGAAATCAACCCGCTGATCCACGAGGGTGACGGCACCGTCAAGGCGCTCGACGCCAAGTTCAACTTCGACTCGAACGCCCTCTACCGCCAGCCGGAAATCGTCGCCATGCGCGACCTGGACGAAGAAGATGCCGACGAAGTCGAAGCATCCAAGTTCGATCTGGCCTACATCTCGCTCGACGGCAATATTGGCTGTCTGGTGAACGGTGCCGGTCTGGCGATGGCCACCATGGACACGATCAAGCTGTTCGGCGCCGAGCCGGCCAACTTCCTCGACGTCGGCGGCGGCGCGACGACCGAGAAGGTCACCGAAGCCTTCAAGATCATGCTCAAGAACCCCAAGGTCAAGGGCATCCTGGTCAACATCTTCGGCGGCATCATGCGCTGCGACACCATCGCCACCGGCGTCGTCGCCGCGGCCCGCGAAACGCACCTGTCGGTGCCGCTGGTCGTGCGCATGAAGGGCACCAACGAAGACCTCGGCAAGAAGATCCTGGCCGAATCCGGCCTGCCCATCATCTCCGCCGATTCCATGGCCGAAGCCGCCACCAAGATCGTCGCTGCGGTCAAGTAAGGAGCTATTGAATGTCCATTTTCATCAATAAAGACACCAGGATCATCACCCAGGGCATCACCGGCAAGACCGGCCAGTTCCATACCGAAAAATGTATCGAATACGCCAACGGCAAGAACTGCTTTGTTGCCGGTGTGAACCCGAAGAAAGCCGGCGAGTCGATTTTCGACGTGCCGATTTTCGGTACCGTCAAGGAAGCAGCCGCACAGACCGGCGCCACCGTTTCCGTTATCTACGTGCCGCCCCCGGGCGCCGCCGCCGCGATCTGGGAGGCTGTCGAGGCCGACCTCGATCTGGCGATCTGCATCACCGAAGGCATCCCGGTCCGCGACATGCTGATGGTGCGCAACAAGATGAAGGAAAAGGAAGCCAGGGGCGGCAAGAAGACCCTGCTGCTCGGCCCGAACTGCCCCGGCCTGATCACTCCGGACGAAGTGAAGATCGGCATCATGCCGGGCCACATTCACAAGAAGGGTCGTATCGGTGTGGTTTCCCGCTCCGGCACCCTGACCTACGAAGCTGTCGGCCAGCTGACTGAAATCGGTCTCGGCCAGTCGTCGGCCGTCGGTATCGGTGGTGACCCGATCAACGGCCTCAAGCACATCGACGTCATGAAGGCCTTCAACGACGATCCGGACACCGACGCCGTCATCATGATCGGCGAAATCGGCGGTCCTGACGAAGCTGAAGCCGCCCTGTGGTGCAAGGACAACATGAAGAAGCCGATCGTCGGCTTCATCGCCGGTGTCACCGCCCCGGCCGGCAAGCGCATGGGTCACGCCGGTGCGCTGATTTCCGGCGGCGCTGATACCGCTGATGCCAAACTGGAAATCATGGCGGCATGCGGCTTTACGGTGACGCGCAACCCCTCCGAAATGGCCAAGCTGCTCAAGGCCTTGCTGTAAAATCCGGGCATTGCTCAAACCGGAAAGGCGGGCTGCGGCCCGCCTTTTTCAATGATGGAACTCGATTTAACCTCCGCGACTTTCTGGATCGCCGTCGGCCAGATCATCCTGATCGACATCGTGCTGTCCGGCGACAACGCGGTAGTCATTGCCCTGGCTTGCCGCAATCTGTCCCCGGAACAGCGCAAGGCCGGCATCTTCTGGGGTGTTGCCGGCGCCGTCGGGTTGCGCGTCGTGCTCACCGTGTTTGCCGCGCTGGTCATGAATCTGCCGTGGCTCAAGGCGGCCGGCGGCCTGCTGCTGGTCTGGATCGCCGTCAAGCTGATGCTGCCGGAGGATGGGGACGGCCACGACATCGAGTCGTCGGCCAACCTGTGGGGCGCGGTCAAGACCATCGTCGTCGCCGATTTCGTCATGAGTCTCGATAACGTGATCGCCGTCGCCGGTGCCGCGCATGGCAGCCTGGTCCTGCTGCTGTTCGGCCTGGCAGTGAGCATTCCGCTGATCGTCTGGTCGAGCCAATTGATCCTGCGCTGGATGGAACGCTGGCCGGCGATCGTGCTGCTCGGTGCCGGCCTGCTCGGCTACGTCGCGGGGCAGATGATCTTCTCCGATCCGGGCGTCGTCGGCCTGTTGCCGCAGATGCCCGACTGGTCGGCGAGGGCCGCCGGGATCGTCGGCGCGCTGCTGGTCGTCGCGGTCGGACGCTGGCTGGAACAGCGCATCCTGGCCCGGCAGGATATAACCCTCGTTTAAGGAGCTGAAAACATGGCGCTATTCCTGACGGAAAATGACGTAAAACAGCTGTTGACCGTAACGATGGCCCTGGAGGGCGTCGAATCGGCGCATCGCGACCTCTCGCTCGGTCAGGCGCAGGACACGCCGCGCGCCCGTACCCGCCTGCCGCAAACGGTGCTGCACATCCTGCAGGGTGCGCTGCCGGCGCAGGGCGTCATCGGCTACAAGGCGTATACCACCAACCGCAGCGGCAACCGGTTTCTCGTCCATCTGTTCGATGCCGCCAGCGGTTGCCTGCAGGCGATCATCGAAGCCGACTACATGGGCATGATCCGCACCGGCGCCGCGAGCGGCCTCGCCGCCCGGCTGCTGGCGCCGCCGGCGACCACGGTCGCCGGTGTCTTCGGTGCCGGCTGGCAGGCCGAGGGCCATGTCCGGGCGATCTGCGCCGCGCTGCCGCTGGAGAAAGTGAAGGTTTTCAGCCGCAACACGGAAAAGCTTCATGCCTTCTGCCAGCGCCTCAGCGAACTGACCGGTGTCGCCGTGGTACCGGCGGCCAGCCCCGAGGAAACCGTGCGCGGCAGTACCCTGCTCGGCACCGTGACCACGGCGACGCAGCCGCTCTTCGATGCCGAATGGCTGGTGCCGGGCACGCACATCAACGCTGCCGGTTCCAATGCGCTGATTCGCCAGGAGCTGTCGGAAGCGACGCTCAGGCGCTGCGCGCTGGTTGCTGTCGACGCGGTGCCGACGGCGCTCGGCGAGGCTGGCGACCTGTTGCCGCTGCTCGAAAAAGGCCGGCTCCACGCCCGGCAACTGGTCGAACTCGGCGATATCGTCAGTGGCCGGCATCCGGGGCGTACTTCCGGCGAGCAGATCACCGTCTTCGAATCGCAGGGTATGGCCATCCAGGATCTGGCCGTCGGACTCAGGGTCGTGGCGGCGGCCCGCGAACGCGGCATTGGAGTTGAATTGCCGCTGCAGTGAGGAATACCTCACGGACGTCCAGCGGCCAAGCCGGCACAATCCGGCCATCCGCTGACGATTCCGTGAACCAATGACCCTGAACGAAGCGCTTGACATGGCAGTACGCACCGACCCGGGGTTGGTTCGCCCGCACAACGAGGACGCGGCCTTTGCCGACGCCGCGCTCGGCCTGGCCATCGTTGCCGATGGTATGGGCGGTTACAACGGCGGCGAAGTCGCCAGTGGCATGGCCACCGCCTTGCTCGCCGGCAGCCTGGTCGGCACACTCGACGAGCGCGAGCCGCAGCAGGTCGACGCCGAAGGGGTGCGGGTTGCCCGGCGCCAATTGCGCGACCGGATCGACGACGCCAACGCCGAAATCTATTTCGCCGGACAAAATCAACCGCAGTTAAGCGGCATGGGCACGACGCTGGTCGTCGCCTGGTTCTACGACAATCTGCTCTGCGTGGCGCATATCGGCGATTCACGCCTCTACCGGTTGCGCGGAAATATTTTCGATCGACTGACGCGTGACCATTCCCTCTTACAAGAACAGCTCGACAGTGGCATCATTAGCGCCGAAGATGCGCGTTTTTCGCGAAGCAAGTATCTGGTTACCCGCGCGCTCGGGGTCGATCTCACGGTCGACCCGGAAATTCGCGAGTTTCCGGTGGAGCCGGGGGACGTTTACCTGCTCTGTTCGGATGGCCTGAACGACATGGTCGACGACCGGGAAATCGGCCTGACCTTGCGCGAGTTGCAGGAAAACCCGGCCGCTGCGGCGGACGAGCTGGTGCAGATGGCAAATGATGGCGGGGGGCGTGACAACGTCTCGGTAGTTGTGGTCAAGGTGCGTGGCGAATTCCCGGCACGGGCCGGCTGGTGGAAAAAGATCGTGGCGCACTTGGGGTCGGGCAGGAAAGGCAAGATGGCAAGACTGATACTTTCGATGGACGGGCTGGTGCTCAAGGAGATTCCGCTCAACAAGGAGCGCCTGACTATCGGCCGCCGGCCGCTCAACGATATCCAGATCGACAATCTGGCCATCTCCGGCGAGCACGCGACGATCGTCACCATCCTCAACGATTCCTTCCTCGAAGACCTCAACAGCACCAACGGCACGCTGGTCAACGGCCAGCCGATCAAGAAGCATGTCCTCAAGAACAACGACATCATCGAACTCGGCAAGTACAAGCTCAAGTTCATGACCGAAGAGCCGGTGAACTATACCGACAACGGCCCCGCGTTGCGCGCCGCCGGCCTGCCGACCTACCCCGAGCCGGAGCGCACCTTCGCCGACACGCAGATCATGATTCCGCGCCCGCAGGCGGCGGCGCCGTCACCGGTGCCCAAGGCGACGGTCCGCCTGCTGAACGGCCCCAACGCCGGCAAGGTGGTCGAACTCACCAAGCCGGTGACGACGCTGGGCAAGCCCGGCGTACAGGTTGCCGTCATTTCGCGGCGCCCGGATGGTGTCTATGTCACCCACGTCGAGGGCAAAAAATTTCCGACCGTCAACGACCGGTCGCTCGATGGCGAGGCCTTCCTGCTCGAAGACAAGGATGTCGTCGAAATTGCCGGCGTCCGCATGGAAGTGATCATCAAACCCTGACGCCTGAACGCAATGGCTATCGAGAAAAACCGACCATGAAACTGAAAATCCTCGGCTGTAGTGGCGGTATCGGCGGCGAGCATC
>CAZGPO010000085.1:0-1063 GCA_964527745.1 uncultured Dechloromonas sp. | reverse complement strand
CCGACCATGAAACTGAAAATCCTCGGCTGTAGTGGCGGTATCGGCGGCGAGCATCTGCGCACCACGTCGCTGCTTGTCGATGATGACGTGCTGATCGATGCCGGCACCGGGGTTGGGGATCTTTCGATTGACGAACTGGCGCGCATCGACCACGTTTTTCTGACCCACACCCACCTCGACCACATCGCCTGCCTGCCGCTGCTGATCGACTCGGTGGCCGACCGCCGCGCCAGGCCACTGATCGTGTACGGCATCCCGGAAGTGCTCGATATCCTCAGGAAGCATGTCTTCAACTGGCAGATCTGGCCGGATTTCGCCGAAATCCCCGCAGCCGACACCCCCTTCCTGCGCTACCAGCCGATCGATCTGCTTGAGCCGGTGACCGTCAGCGGCCGCAGGTTTACCGCGCTGCCGGTCAATCACACCGTGCCGGCGGTTGCCTATCGCCTTGATTCCGGCGTCGGCAGTCTGGTCTTTTCCGGCGACACCGGCCCATGCGACGCCTTGTGGCAGGCGGTCAACGCCATCGACAATTTGCGTCACGTCATCGTCGAATGCGCGTTCCCCGATTCCGAGGCGCCGCTCGCCGTGCTCTCCAGGCATCTTTGCCCGAGCATGCTGGCATCGGAATTGCATAAGCTGAAGCGCCCGTGCGAAATCCATATCACCCATCTGAAGCCGGGGCAGATGGAACGGACCATGACGGAAATTGAACGCTGCCTGGGCGAATTCAGGCCGCAGATGTTGCGCAACAACCAGGTTTTCGAGTTCTGACCGCACTCGCCAGGCAATAAAAGGGAACACCGTGGGCACCCTTGACGACCTCTTCCGCCGCTTCGAACACCTCAACGACATCGGCGCGTCGCTGTCCAACGAGCGCGACCTCAACCGCCTGCTCGAAAAGATCGTCCTCGCCGCCAAGTCGATCACGCGCGCCGATGGCGGCACCCTCTACCTGCTGTCGGAAGACAAGCGTCACCTGCATTTCGAGATCGTCCGCACCGATTCTCTGAACATCGCCTTCGGTGGCACCAGTGGCAATCCGGTTTCCGGCAAGTTTCCC
>CAZGPO010000084.1:0-8789 GCA_964527745.1 uncultured Dechloromonas sp. | reverse complement strand
CCCGATCAGGGCGTAAAGCTGTTCCAGAGTCACATTGAACCTGCATTTTGCTAGACGCGGAATCTTAGGCGTGGGCGTGATGGGCGTCAAGACAAGGAAATCGAAGTGAAGTCTTCTTTGATGGTTATGCTTTCGGATAGACTCTTCGGATGTCGAGCAATTTCGAGCACTTTATCCTGGTGGCGCAATTTATGATTGCTCAGCGGATGCCGCATTCACTTGCCAGGCGATTGCACAATCGCAGCGTGACGCCGGGTCTGGGTTATTGGTTGTATGCCGGCTGATCGCGAACGCCGTTTCGGGGGGGTTGCCCGTCTTTACGGGCGGGTTGCGGCTGAGCGGCTCGAGCGCGCAAGGGTCTGCGTCGTCGGCGTTGGAGGGGTTGGTTCCTGGGCGCTGGAAGCATTGGCGAGAACCGGTATCGGACAACTTGTCGCGGTCGACCTCGATATGGTTGCGGAATCCAATACAAACCGGCAGATTCACGCTCTTGGCGATATTTATGGCAAAGCCAAGGTCGACGCGATGGCTGAACGCATTCGTCTGATCAACCCTGATTGCGACGTCACCTGCATCGAAGATTTCGTCACACCTGAGAACGTTACGGAAATCCTGCTGCCCGGCTTCGATGTGGTCATCGACGCAATCGATCAGACACGGGTGAAAGCAGCGATGATCGCCCATTGCCACCGTCAGGGTACGCCCATTGTCGTGGCGGGAGCTGCCGGTGGTCAGACCGACCCGACCCAGGTGTTCATCGGCGATCTGGCGATGACCGTTCAGGATCCGCTGCTGTCCAAAGTGCGCGCCCTGTTACGTCGAGCCCACGGATTTCCACGCGACCCGCGCAAGAAATTCGGCGTCGCCGCGGTCTATTCGACCGAGCCGTTACGCTATCCCGATCGTACGGCAAGCTGTGAATCGACAGATGGACCGGCAGGGCTGAGTTGCGCAGGTTTCGGGTCTTCGGTCTGCGTTACTTCGGTTTTCGGGATGGCCTCCGCCGCACGCGCTATCGAACTGGTGCTGAGTCAATGAAAAAACCAAAGAAGCTACGTTCCCTCAAGTCCGGAATGGCGCCCGGCTCACCGGTCCATATCGGCGAGATCAAGACCGACAAGGCAAGTGTTTCGGTTTTCGACTTCGGACCCAGGGAACTGATCGAAACCGGGCTTCCGGATGCAGCCAGTCTCGCTTCGTACGCCCGCCAAAACGCAACCTTGTGGGGAAACATCTACGGACTTCAGGATCCCGCAGACTTGGCCGCCATTGGTACGGAATTTCACCTGCACCCCTTGGTCCTTGAGGATATCCTCAACAACAACCAGCGTCAGAAGGTCGATACTTACGAAAATTATCTCTATGTCGTCCTGCACCGCTACGAAATAAGCACCGACCCCCTCAACCTCGCTCAGGACCAGATCAGTCTGGTCATCGGGGTCGACTACCTGCTCACCTTCCAGGAGCGTCAGTCAAGAACTTTCGAGCCGGTCAGGCAGCGCCTGCGCGCCGATCGGGCAAATCTGCGCAGCGCGGCAACTGACATGCTTGCCTATTCCCTTTTCGATTCGGTGGTCGACAGCTATTTCCTGGTCATCGAAAGTCTGGACGACTACGCCGAGCGACTCGAGGAGGAAATTCTTGGTAACCCCGGTCCGGCGGTTCTCGAAAACATCCATCAGTTCAAGCGTTGCGTATCCCAGTTGCGCCGTAATCTCTACCCGTTACGTGAGCTTCTCGGCAGCCTGCATCGCGAACATGCCCATTTTTTCGGACTGGAAGTCCAGGTTTATCTGCGCGATGTGTATGACCACACCGTGCACATCATCGAATCTCTCGATGATCTACGCGAACTGGCAACCGGGTTGCTGGATGTCCATCTGACCACCGTCAGCCACCGGGTCAACCTCGAAGTCCGCGCACTGACGGTCGTCGCCACCATTTTCATGCCGGCCAGTCTGATAGCCGGCATTTTCGGAATGAACTTCCGCCAGATGCCCTGGCTGGAACTTCCCAGCGGCTTCTATTTCGCTACCGGCCTGATGATGATCATCGCCACGATCATGCTCGCCCTGTTCTGGCACCGCCGTTAGGGCTTCGGCAGACTATCCAGCCAGGCCTCCAAGCCCTGAGCGTTGAGTTCAAGATCGGTTTCCCAGATATCCAGTGCATGGGCTACCGGCAACGGGCAGCCGTGCTGATTCAATTCTGCCAACAGATATTCAGTGAGTTTTCGCTTGATTTCGCTGTGCCGTTCCGCTCCCGTTCCCCCAACCTCACGGGCGATGCCGACAATGTCATCGAGCCGGCGGCGCAAATCGCTACCCAGCTTGGGAATGTCGCCCACGCGGCCATAGTGGGTCAAATAGATTGAATCAGGCTTGAATGAGAGCAGGCGATCGATCGAGGCATGCATGGCAACCGGATCGAATTGCGTCGGGGTCGTGGTCGGGAAAATGAACTGTCGTCCGTTCACGTCATGTTCCCGATAGGAAAGTCCGAACATGTCGCCGCTGAAGATGCCGCCCGTTCTCCGATCGACGATGCAGTTATGGTGCCGGGCATGCCCCGGTGTGTCGAGACACAACAATTCTCTTCCGGCCAGCGATATCACATGCCCATCCGGAGCCTCGATGATCCGCTCTGGCGGAATCGGCACGATCTCGCCGTATACCCTGCTGACATATTCCGCGCCGTAAACCTGGATCACGCCGGCGACGAGCCTGGCCGGATCAGCCATGTGTCTCGCGCCGCGCGGATGGACAACGAGTCGGGCATTCGGAAAGTGCGCCATCATGCGGCCCGCGCCGCCTGCGTGATCGAGATGGATATGGGTCAGGATGACATGGTCGACCGCGGCAGTGGTCAAACCAAGCCTGCCGAGTGCCGCCAGGGCATTAGGCAGCGCGTCGTTGCTGCCAGTGTCGATCAGGGCGACCCTGCCATCCTCGACGATCAGATGGATCGCCGCCAGAACCGGCCGCACATAGCCCGCATCGAAGGCAAAAATTCCGTTGCCGTAATCTCTCCAGTCGAACATTCAGGCTCCTGACTGTTTTGGGGGCGCCGATTATACTTCGGGCAATTCCCTGAATTGATAAGTACCGAAGAACTGCCCGGGATCAAATTATTCAGCCAGCCCGGTTGCCATCGCGAATTAATTCCCGAAGCGCGGCGGGCGTTTTTCGCGCAGGGCGGCGATCGCTTCGCCGAGATCGTCCGAGAGCAGCATCGATGCATTCCAGGTGGCGACGAAGTTGAGCCCGTCGGCAATCGAATGGTCGCGGCTGTAGTTCATCACTTCCTTGATGCCGCGAATCGCCAGCGGCGACTTGGCGGCGATGGCGAGCGCCAGTTCGCGAACCGTTGCGGTCAACGTCTCGGGGGAGGCAAAAACGCGGTTGATCAGGCCGAGCCGTAGCGCTTCATCGGCGAGGAAATTGCGCCCGGTGAACGCCAGTTCGCGGGCTGCCCCTTCCGGGATCAGACGCGGCAGGCGCTGCAGGGTGCCGACGTCGGCGACCATGCCGACGTCGATCTCGCGCACCGAGAAGACCGCGTCGGCGGCAGCGTAGCGCATGTCGCAGCAGGTGACGAGGTCGAGAGCGCCGCCGATACAGGCGCCGTGAATGGCGGCCAGTACGGGCTTGCGGCAGCGTTCGACGCTGGAGAGGCAATCCTGCATGTCGAGGATCAGGCGGCGCAGGGCTTCCCGGCTACGCGCACCGTCGGGGTGGGCGATGCGCTGCTGGATGCCGGCGAGCAGGGCGAGATCGATGCCGGCACAGAAATTCCTGCCGGCCCCGGAGAGCATGACGACGCGTACCTCGGGGGTCGAGTCCGCCCATTCGAATGCGAGGCGGATTTCCTGCCACATGGCATCGGTCATCGCGTTGGATTTATCGGGCCGGTTGAGGCGGATTTCGGCGATGCCCTGTTCGAGGCTGAGCGCCAGGGTTGATAGATTGGGCAGGTTCATGGGGTTGGCTCCGGGCGGGTGTGCCGGACAGCATAGCCGGCACGGCGCAGTTGCGGGTAGAGGCAGCCGCCTAAACGGCGTTTCAGTCGGTGAAGGAGAGCAGGGTGACGTCGGCGGCCTGTTCGCGCAGCGGAATCAGCGCCTGGTAGGCGGCAGACTGGTACCAGCCATCGACCGCGGCAACGTCGGGGAAGCGGATGACGACGGTGTCGTTGGCTGCGTGCGCGCCGCTGAGAATGGTCGACAGTTGGCCGCGAAACAGCAGTTCGGCATCCCATGGCGCCAGCGTGGCTGGCACTTTGGCGCGGTATTGCGCCCATTTGTCGACATCCCTGATCGTGATGTGACCGATGACGCAGGCGCTCATGCGGCGGTCTTGCCTTTTTGCCAAAGCACGTCGCCGCAGCCACCGGCCCGGTTTAGAAGGCGGCCGAGAATGAACAGCAGGTCGGAGAGGCGGTTGATGTAGCGCCGCGCGGCGCCGGACACCGCTTCGGCGGACGACAGGCGGACGATGGCGCGCTCGGCGCGGCGGCAGACCGTGCGGCTCAAGTGGGCGAGGGCGGCCGGGCGGGTGCCGCCGGGCAGGATAAATTCCTTGAGCATCGGCAGGTCGGCATTGAATTCCTCGGCCAGCGCTTCGAGGCGGGCGACCTGTACTTCCTTGACGACTTCCATCCCTGGCAGGCAGAGCTCGCCGCCGAGGTCGAAAAGGTCGTTCTGGACGTCGAGCAGGGCGCTGCGCACGGCGTCCGGCAGATCTTCGCAGAGCAGAACGCCGAGGCTGGAATTCAGCTCGTCGACCTCGCCGATAGCGTCGATGCGCAGGCCATCCTTGGTCGTCCGGCTGCCATCGCCGAGGCCGGTGGTGCCGGCATCACCGGTGCGGGTGACGATTTTCGACAGGCGATTACCCTTGCGTTCATTGTCTGTAGTGCTCACTGTGTTCTTCTCCTGAATGTGGGCGGATTATACTGAGCGCCCCGCGCTACAGACCGCCGTTCCGATGCCAAAGTTCGCCGCCAACCTGAGTTTTCTGTTCACCGAGGTGCCGTTTGAGCAGCGTTTCGGGCGAGCGGCGGCGGCCGGGTTCGCAGGGGTCGAATACCTGTTTCCTTATGAACATCCGGCGTCCAACATCGCGGACTGGCTAAGCGCCAATGATCTTGAACAGGTGCTGTTCAATCTTGCGGCGGGTGACTGGGCGGCCGGCGAGCGTGGCCTGGCCTGTCTGCCGCAACGTGAAGACGAGTTTGCCGCGAGCGTCGAGCTGGCGCTGGACTATGCGGTGGCGCTCGACTGCAAGCGGCTGCACTGCATGGCCGGCTTGCGTCCTGCCGGGATCGGTGAAGAAGAACTGGCGGAAACCTATATTGGCAACCTGCGTTTTGCCGCTGATCGGCTGGCGACCATCGGTGCAACGCTGACGATCGAACCGATCAACAGCCGCATCGACATGCCCGGCTACTGGCTCGACGACATCGGCAAGGGATTTCGCCTGCTTGAGGCGGTCGACCGTGACAATGTGAAACTGCAGTACGACATCTACCACGCGCAGATCATCGCCGGCGACCTGGCGCGCACGCTGGAGGCCAACATCCACCGTATCGGCCATATCCAGATTGCTGACAATCCGGGGCGCCACGAGCCGGGTAGCGGTGAAATCAACTACCCGTTCCTGTTCGATCTGCTTGACCGGCTGGGTTACAACGGTTGGGTCGGATGCGAATACAGGCCACTGACGACGACCGAAACCGGACTCGGCTGGCTACCGCGGCAAGAAAAAATCGCTTTGTAAAAACGGGGTTGCCCCGTTAACCGGCGATTTGATCGGTCCATAAAAATATTGCATAGACCAATTAGAATATTAGTATATTAATATCTTCGAACGCTGATACATTAGTGACTGCTGATGCTTCTTCGGCGGTGATGCAACTAAAAACATCCGCCCGGCTTTCACCAAGCAGACTGCAATCGAGAAGGCGGTAGTTGTAACACACTCACTTAATCAAGTTGCAAATTGGAGGAAACTGAAATGAAAACGACATTCAAGGTTCTGGCTGCTTCCGTGGCCATCATCGCCAGCAGCGCGGTTTTTGCCCAGCAAGGCCCGCAAAACGCTCCGCAAAACAACGCGCCGCAGTACAGCGGCCCGGCTGGCCCCTATGGTTATGGCCCTGGCTACTACAACGACAACCGCTACGACGGTTACGGCAATGGCTATGGTAACGGCCGTGGCTACGGTGATGGTCGCGGTTATGGCCGTGGCTCTGGCTCTGGCTCTGGCCGTGGCAATGCACGTGGCAATTTCGGTTTCAACATGGGCGGCGACATGAGCGGCTATGGCGACAACCGTTGGGATGGCGATGGCCGTGGCTATGGCCGTGGCGATGGTCGCGGTTACGGCGACAATGGCTGGGGCGGTGGCAACCGCGGTTGGGGCTGGTAAGCAAAGGAGAAGCTGAGGATGGAAAATCAAACGACTGAAACCCAAAGCGCCGCGACCATCGAGACCATCGGACCCGTAGCGGCGACTTCGGCTACCGAGCCGAAATTCGAGCCGAAAAGGAAGAAGAGCCTTCTCAAGCGCACCCCGAAATGGGTCGTCATCAGCGTTCCGCTGCTGGCCATCGCGCTCTTCGCCTACCAAGGTGGTTACCTCAAGAACGTCGGTGGCAAGGCGAGCGAAACCATCGCCAAGCTGACGCCTTCGTTCGGTACTGCGGCTCCGGCCCAGAAGGTCGGGGACAAGCTGGCTGCGGCCCGCGACGCCTTTGCCGCCGGTGACATCAACGCCGCCGTTGTCGGATACCGCGAGCTGATCGCGGCCAATCCGAACGACATCGCAGCGCGTGGCGAGCTCGGCAACGTGCTCTACACCGTCGGTGCCTTCTCCGAAGCTTCGCAGGCTTACTTCGAGGCCGCCAGCCTGGCGATCGAGCAGAACCAGATCGAAGTTGCCGAAGCGCTGTTCCCGGCGATCATCGAAGGCAACCCGATGCTGGCCTCGGATCTGAACGACAAGCTGTTCGATGCCCAGGTGCGTGCTCATGAGTCGGAGCGCATGCAAAGTGCGCAGCAGCAACCGATGCAACAGCCGCAGCGTCAGGGTTAAGTTGTGGAAGAAAGGCTCGGCCCTGTATTTGGCCGGGCCTTTTGCATGGATCGCCGGCCGCTGCATCGCCGGCGTTTTTTACGTTGGAGTCGACAATGAATGCCATCGAGGCGCGCCAACTGACAGAATCACATCTCAATCCCGATATCGATGTACTGGTCTCGGCGATCGACCGGCGCATCGAAGAGGCGGCCCGGACCGGCCAGTCGCACATTGCCAATCCGGAGTCCGGCCATCAACGCGACGGCGCCAAATACCAGCTGACGCCGGAAGAGCGCCGCGCCCTGCGCGAGCACTATGAAAGTCGCGGATTCAAGTGGCACAACAACCCGAAAGCCGATCATCCCTGTTGCCGCGGGTTGACCACGTTGTCCTGGTAGGGCGCAGGAAGCATTCAGCTGGCGGCGAATGACGCAACTTGCGTCACCATGGCGCATGGCTAGTTCATGGGGGTAGAATGCCCCGATGACGATGCCCGACCCTACTTTCAATACTGATCGTGCCGCCCTCGTGGCACGCCTCAAGACTGTCCTGCCGGCGCACTGCCTGTTGGTGGATGCCGAAGATCTGCGCCCCTACGAATGCGATGGCCTGACCGCCTATCGTGCCTTGCCGCTGGCGGTCTGCCTGCCGGAATCCGAGGGCCAGGTCGTCGATGTGCTGCGTACCTGTCACCAGCTCGGTGTCCCGGTCGTTGCCCGCGGCGCCGGCACTGGCCTTTCCGGCGGAGCGATGCCGCATGCGCAGGGGGTCGTGCTGTCGATGGCCCGTTTTAACAGGATTTTACGCGTCGACCGCAACGCTCGCCTGGCCGTCGTCCAACCCGGCGTGCGCAACCTCGCCGTTTCCGAAGCGGCGGCGCCATTGGGTCTTTACTATGCTCCCGATCCTTCGTCGCAGATCGCCTGCACACTGGGCGGCAACGTCGCCGAGAATTCGGGCGGCGTACATTGCCTGAAATACGGGCTGACCGTGCATAACGTGCTGCGCATCCGCGTCGTCAGCATCGAGGGCGAGGTTTTCGAGTTCGGCTCCGAAGCGCCGGATTCTCCGGGCTACGACCTGCTGGCACTGCTCATCGGCTCCGAGGGCATGCTCGGCGTGGTCACCGAAGTCACCGTCAAGCTTGTGCCCAAGCCGGAGCTGGCGCAGGTGGTGATGGCCTCGTTCGACGACGTTGGCAAGGCTGGTGATGCGGTGGCGAAAATCATCGCCGCCGGCATCATCCCGGCCGGACTGGAAATGATGGACAAGCCGGCGACGGCGGCTGTCGAACCGTATGTCAAGGCAGGCTACGACCTCGAAGCCGCGGCCATCCTGCTCTGTGAATCCGACGGCACGCCGGAGGAGGTGGCCGAGGAAATCGCCCGTGTCACCGAGGTCCTGAAGGCGGCCGGGGCCGGCGACATTCGCGTGTCGCAATCGGAACCCGAGCGCCTGCGTTTCTGGGCCGGGCGCAAGGCAGCTTTCCCGGCGGTCGGGCGCATCACGCCGGATTATTACTGCATGGATGGCACCATTCCGCGCAAGCGGGTGGCCGAAATGCTCGGGGCCATCGTGGATATGGAAAATAAATACGCGCTGCGTTGCGCCAACGTCTTCCATGCCGGCGACGGCAATCTGCACCCGCTGATCATGTACGATGCGGCCAAGCCCGGCGAATGGGAACGTGCCGAAGCCTTCGGCGCCGAGATC
>CAZGPO010000083.1:0-8822 GCA_964527745.1 uncultured Dechloromonas sp. | reverse complement strand
CCGAATCGGGCTACATCGAAATGAGCTTCCCCTATTTCGTCAACAAGACCGCGCCGGTCTCCGGCGTCCAAAGCCTGATGGACTACGACGTCACCTTCATCGGCGACATTTCCGGCAATGACATCATCACCTCGGTCAAGGTCGTCGTGCCGGTCACCAGCCTCTGCCCCTGCTCCAAGAAAATCTCGGAATACGGCGCCCACAACCAGCGGTCGCACGTCACCGTCACGGCACGCACCAACGACTTCGTCTGGATCGAGGAACTGGTGCAACTGGTGGAAAGCGAGGCTTCGTGCGAGTTGTTCGGCCTGCTCAAGCGTCCCGATGAGAAGCACGTCACCGAGCGCGCCTACGACAATCCGAAGTTCGTCGAAGACATGGTGCGCGACGTCGCCGCCCGTCTCAACGCCGAAGGCCGGATCGACGCCTACGTGGTCGAATCGGAGAATTTCGAGTCCATCCACAACCACTCGGCGTATGCACTGATCGAGAAGGACAAGACGCTGGGCTGAGGTTCGGCCCCAAAGTTCGGCTTTTTCCGAGTGTTTCGGTCAACGCCAAAACCAAAGCAAAATCCACAAATGGAAAAGGGCGCCGCAGCGCCCTTTTTCAATGCCGGAAGATCACTTACTCGGCAGCGACGGCGACCTTCTTGCGCGTCAGCTTTTCCTTGATCCGCGCCGACTTGCCCGAACGTTCGCGCAGATAGTACAGCTTGGCGCGACGGACATCGCCACGACGTTTCACTTCAACGGAAACGACCAGCGGGGAATAGGACTGGAAAGTCCGCTCGACGCCTTCGCCGGACGAAATCTTGCGCACGGTGAACGCCGAATTCAGGCCACGGTTGCGCTTGGCGATGACGACACCCTCGTAAGCCTGCAGACGCTCGCGATTGCCTTCCTTGACCTTGACCTGGACGACGACGGTGTCGCCCGGCGCGAAGTCAGGGAGGGTTTTGCCCAGGCGGGCGATTTCTTCTTGGTCCAACTGTTCAATCAGGTTCATGTGAGATCCTTAAATTTATAAAAACTTACTCACCGCATTGCTCCGCTCCGGAAATTTCCGTGAGGAGTTGCGTTTCCTCCGCGCTCAACACGCGGTGCACCAACCATTTCGCAAAAAGCTCCGGACGGCGCCTCCGGGTTCGCGCCAGCGACTGCTTGAGCCGCCAGCGACGAATTCTTTTGTGGTCGCCGGACATCAAGACCTCCGGCACCGCCTCACCCTCGTAAACCTCCGGACGGGTGTAGTGCGGACAATCCAGCAAACCACCGACAAACGAATCTTCCACCGCCGAAGCGGCATCTCCGAGTACGCCCGGCAACTGGCGGACGACGGCGTCAATCAACACCATCGCCGGCAATTCGCCGCCGGAAAGCACAAAATCCCCGATCGAAATCTCTTCATCGACACAGCGCTCGATCAATCGCTCGTCAATCCCTTCATAACGACCGCAAAGCAGGATCAGCCCATCTTCACCGGTCGCCAGCTGCATCACCCGTTCATGGGTGAGCGGCGCGCCCTGCGGCGAAAGACAAATGACCCGACTCCCCGACAGGCCTGCCTCGCACTGCCCTGCCTTGGCAGCAAGAATCGCCTTTTCCAGCGGCGCTGCCTGCATCACCATGCCCGGCCCGCCACCGAAGGGGCGATCATCCACCCGCCGCCAGGCATTGTCCGAAAAATCACGCGGATTCCAGCCTTGCCACACCCAACGCCGCTCTTCCAGCGCCCGGCGGGTAATTCCACTCTCTGTTACAGCCGCGAACATTTCCGGGAACAGGGTAATGCAGTCGAAGTGAATCACCGTTCGCCGCCCCGGCTGCTCACCAGTCGCTCTCCCAATTCACGCGGATCACGCCTGCTTCCATCCCGACTTCCAGCACCACTGCCGAAACAAAGGGCAGCAGACGTTCGCTTTCATCATCGCCAACGACACGCAACACGGCATTGGCACCCGTCTCGATCAACCCTGCCACCTTGCCCAGGCGCTCGCCAGCGGCATTGATGACTTCAAGGCCGACCAGATCGGCCCAGTAAAACTCGTCTTCATCGGTCTTCGGCAACGCCGTGCGCGGCGCCCCGACCAGAAAACCCTTCAGCGCTTCGGCGGCAGTACGGTCGGCAACGCCATCGAGCAACGCCACCAAACCTTCGCCATGCACTTTCAGGCCTTTCAGCCCGCATTCACGCCACGGTCCGCCTTCCCGGCCAAGCCACCAGGCCGGCATCTTGCCCCAGGCCAACGGATCGTCGCCGAAAGGGTACAACCTCAGCCAGCCCCGCATCCCGTAGGGGTCGGCGAGCCGCCCCAGAACGACGATGTCGTCGCCAGCCAAAATACGGACTGCTTACGCGGCCTGCTGGGCTGCGTGCTGCTTGACCAGGCGGGCAACCGTCGGCGACAACTGGGCGCCATTCTGTTGCCAGAAGCTCAGGCGATCGACGGCAACACGCAGCGCTTCGGCATTGCCGGCGGCAACCGGATTGTAGAAACCGATACGCTCGACGAAACGGCCATCGCGGCGATTGCGGGAATCGGTCACGACCATGTTGTAGAAAGGACGCTTCTTGGCGCCGCTGCGGGCAAGACGGATAACAACCATGGAAATTCTTTCGTTGCTGGAAAAAAGACCCAAGATTATATCTCTAAATCCAGGAAAAACAAGCCACTTAGCGTGACACAATTGTGTGCCTTTGACTCACGATCAACCGCTCCCGAGAGACTGCGTACCACTGATCATTCCGCCATGGCGGAATTCACGCAAATTGTTTATTCTGCTCCTCAACCATGTCCGATGATTCGCACTTTCCCTTCCTGCCGCCCGTCGAGGGTAACGCCAAGTCAATCCTGGAATGGCTCGCCGTCGCCCACGGCAGGACCGGTTCGGGCGATGCCGAAGAGATTCATCAGCAGTTGCTGGTGCTGCGCGAATCAGCGACTTCGGCCGGACAGCGGACCAAGCTTCTCGACCTCCTGTTCAAGCATGTGGAACGGGTCGTCAGCGCCGAACTGCCAGCGTTGCACGAAGTCAGGCTGCCGGTTTCGCGAAGTTTTCGGCATCGCATCGGCATCATCCAGGAACTGCTGGAAACGCTGATCCAGGAGTACTTCAACACGCTCTCGCAGCTGTTTGACCCGCGCGGCGCGACACCGCCGCATACGCCGCAAAACACCCTGCGCCTGCTCATGCAGTGTATCGGCTGGCACATCCGGATCAGCCATCTGGTCGCCGCACCCAACGGCGTCGGCATCTGGCAGAAATTGCATGCCGCCTACCGCACCTCCCGGCGCCTCGGACTCGCCGAGACCCCAGGGCCGGATGGCGAACCGAGCATCCAGCAGTCCTACACCCATATTCTTCTGGCGGCAATCGCCCAGCCGGCATCGTTCTGTTCGAGCGAACTCGAATTCATCGCCGACTACATCGATTCAGCGGTCAAGACCATCGATATTTTTGAATCGCCACCGCTCGACCGCAACGGCGTCTTCTGGCTTGATCTCGACCAGGACCTCCCGGCCCAGGCACTGGAACGACGCATGCCGCCCAGCGATATCCTCGCCCTCTATTTTGCCTGCGACCTGGTCGCGCGCGACACGCGCGGCCGTCTGGCCGCCCTGACCCAGGGTGTGCCGGCCAGCAGCCTCGGCCTTCCCGACTTTGCCGACACGCCGGCCGGTCATGGTGTCTTGCGCCGCCTCGCCATGCTCTGGGGGCAGCCGGCCAAACGCCGTTATCCGCGCCGCCGCCAGTCGTACCGTGTCAATTTGTGCGCCGGACTCGAGCAACTCTGGCAATTGATCCGCTACCCCGAGCAGCCGGGCCAGATCAGCGAATGGATGGTGACCAACGAAAGCCCCGAAGGCTATTCGCTGATGCACATGGCTGGCCAGACCGCACATCTGCGGGTTGGCGACATCGTCGCCGTTCAACCGATCGGCGAGCGTTCCGAGGCGACGCCGAAATGGCACGTCGGCATCGTGCGCTGGGCGATCTCCGAAAACCCTGAACATATCGAACTCGGCATGCAGCAACTGGCCTCGCACGCCATCGCCGCCGAGGTCATCCGGCCGCTCGAACTCGAAGACGGTAACCTTTCGGCGCTGATCCTTCCCAAAATGCCACCCTTGCGCGAGCTTCCGGCGCTGGTTGCGCCGACCGGCAAGATCAGCGGGCGCGAAGACAGCCTGATTCTGCTCATCGAACAGGAAAATTTCGGAATCCGCGAAGTGCACCCGACCGGCCTCACCGAGCAAACCTCAAGTATCGAGGTGTTCAACGTCGAACCGGACGAGAAGGCCTAGCGCTCAGCATCGGGCCGTATAATGGCGGCCATGCATGACATCCTCGTTCTCTACTACAGTCATCGCGGCTCGGTACGCGCCCTCGCCGAACGGATCGCGCGCGGCATCGAATCGGTACCCGGCGTTCAGGCTCGCCTGCGCACCGTGCCGCGAGTGTCAACCGTCTGCGAGGCGACGGAACAGTCCGTTCCCGACGCCGGTGCGCCCTATGTCGAACCCGCCGATCTCGACGAATGCATCGGCCTTGCGCTTGGCAGCCCGGTACGATTCGGCAACATGGCGGCGCCGATGAAGTATTTCTGGGACGGCACCATCGCCGCCTGGCAGAACGGCACGCTGGTCGGCAAACCGGCCTGTGTCTTCACGTCCAGCGCCAGCCAGCATGGCGGCAACGAATCCACGCTGCTGACGATGACGCTGCCGCTTATCCATCATGGCATGCTGGTCATGGGCCTGCCATTTACCGAGCCGGACATCAGCCACACTCAGCACGGCGGAACGCCCTATGGCGCCAGCCATGTCGCCGGCGCCAACGGTAGTCCTGTCCTTGCCGATACCGAAAGCCGCCTAGCCTTCGCCCAAGGCAAGCGTCTGGCAAATATTGCCCAAAAACTGAGTCGACCGTGACAGCCAGAAATTACCAGTTGGCCGCCAGCGCCAGCCTGATCGCGCTTATCTTTCTCGGCCTCGGCTGGGAACTCTGGTGGGCACCGATCAAGCCTGGTGGCTCGTGGCTCGTCCTTAAATCGATCGTGCTGCTGGCGCCGCTGTTCGGCATCCTGCGCGGCAAACGCTATACGTACAAATGGACTTCATTGCTCGTCCAGTTCTATCTGCTCGAGGGTCTGGTCCGGGCGACCAGCGACAGCGGCATTGCCCAGCGGCTGGCGATCGTCGAAACCATGCTCGCCACGATACTGTTCGTTTCGGTCATCCTGTATATCCGTGCCACCCGCACCCCGGATATTGAAAAGGCCGCTTCAGCGAGCTGAGGCGGCCTGCAAGCGGGTACCGAAATCAGACGCCGCCTTGCGCCCGCACCTTGTCGGGCGTCGAATGCAGCTTGTTCAGGGCATTGAGATAGGAACGTGCCGAAGCAATGACGATATCGGTATCGGCGCCATTGCCATTGACGATGCGTCCGCCTTTGGCAAGGCGAGTCGTCACCTCGCCCTGGGCATCGGTACCGGTGGTGATGGCATTGACCGAATAGAGAAGGAGTTCCGCCCCGCTACTGACGACGCTCTCGATCGCCTTGAAGGTCGCATCGACCGGCCCGCCGCCGCCCGCCTCGCCTTTACGCTCAACACCACCGACATTGAGAATGACCTTGGCGTAAGGCATTTCACCGGTTTCCGAACAGACGTGCGAATAGACGAGCTTGAAATGCTCCTGCTCGGGCGTCACGACTTCGTCAGAAACGAGCGCATGCAGGTCTTCGTCGAAGATTTCGTGCTTGCGATCGGCCAGTTCCTTGAAACGCGCAAAAGCTGCATTCAGCGCCTCATCGCTCTCCAACTCGATACCCAGTTCCTGCAAGCGGCTCTTGAAGGCATTGCGCCCCGAATGCTTGCCGAGAACCAGCTTGTTCTGCGCCCAGCCGACGTCCTCGGCACGCATGATCTCGTAGGTTTCGCGATGCTTGAGTACCCCATCCTGATGAATCCCCGACTCATGAGCAAAGGCATTGGCACCGACGACTGCCTTGTTCGGCTGGACCGGGTAGCCGGTGATCTGCGACACCAGCTTGGAAGCCGGTACGATCTGCGCCGTATCGATCCGCGTCTCCACCGGAAACACGTCGCCGCGCGTGCGCACCGCCATCACTACCTCCTCGAGCGCGGCATTACCGGCCCGCTCGCCGAGTCCGTTGATCGTACATTCGACCTGCCGGGCGCCGGCCAGCACCGCCGCCAGCGAATTGGAAACCGCCAGCCCGAGATCGTTATGGCAATGAACCGACCACACCACCTTGTCCGAGTCAGGCACGCGCTCGATCAACTGGCGCACCAAGTCGGCGTACTGGAAAGGAATATTGTAACCCACCGTATCCGGTACGTTGATCGTCGTCGCCCCGGCCTTGATCACCGCGTCGAAGACGCGAACCAGGAAGTCAATTTCCGAACGCCCCGCGTCCTCGGCCGAGAATTCGACGTCGTCGGTATACTCCCTGGCCCAGCCGATGGCCTTGACCGCCTGCTCGACGACCTGATCGGGCGTCATGCGCAGCTTCTTTTCCATGTGGATCGGCGAAGTCGCGATGAAGGTATGAATCCGCCCCAAGTTTGCCGGCCGGATCGCCTCGCCGGCACGGCGGATGTCGTTCTCGTTGGCGCGCGCCAGCGAACAGACGGTCGATTCCTTGATCGTCTGGGCAATCGCCTGAATCGCCTCGAAATCACCCGGCGAGGCAGCGGCAAAACCAGCCTCGATAACATCGACCCGCATTTTCTCGAGTTGGCGGGCAACGCGAATCTTCTCTTCCTTCGTCATCGAGGCGCCCGGACTCTGCTCGCCATCGCGCAGGGTCGTGTCGAAAATAACCAGATGTTGCTTCATATTCCGCTCCGAAACGTCAAACGCTCTTGCGTTTGAAGAAGCTGACCGCAGCCAGCACGTAACCCGACAAACCATAAAGGACAAAGAATCCGAACAGCGCGATCTCCGGGCTGTAGGCGACCAGCGCGAAACCCAGCGCAATGCCGGCAATCACGAAGAAAGGCACACTTTTCTTAAGATTGACGTCCTTGAAGCTGTAGTAGCGAATGTTGGAAATCATCGTCAGGCCGGCAAATATCGTCAGCAGACAAGCCAGCCAGCGCACATCGCTGCCCGAAATGCCGGTCGCGATCATCACCCAGACCAGACCGGCCACCAGCGCCGCCGCGGCCGGCGACGGCAAGCCCTGGAAATAGCGCTTGTCGGTGACCTCCAGCGTCGTATTGAAGCGCGCCAGGCGCAAGGCAGCCCCGGCACAGTAGATGAACGCCGCGATCCAGCCGAGACGCCCGAGGTCGCGTAGCGCCCACTCATAAATGACCAGCGCCGGCGCGGCGCCGAAGCTGACCATGTCGGACAGCGAATCGTATTCGGCACCAAAAGCCGACTGGGTGTTGGTCATGCGCGCCACCCGCCCGTCGAGGCCATCGAGCACCATGGCGATGAAGATGGCCATGGCGGCCCGTTCGAAATCGCCCTGCATAGCCTGGACGATGGCAAAGAAACCGGCGAACAGCGCTGCCGTCGTAAACAGGTTGGGCAACACGTAGATGCCCCGGCGCTTGAGCTCGGGGTTGAACAACGTCTTGCGCGGCTTGCGTTCGGTCATCGTCAAGAAAATTCATTCAGGGAAGAAGGGCAAGGATACACGTTTTCACCCACGCCAACCCACCAAGAAAACGGGCGGTGCGGTAATCCACACCGCCCGCAATAAGGGCTGAATCATTTGCCATAGGCGCCAGGAACGGCGCCCTGCCTGACGGGAAGCAAGATCAGTTTTTGCTCTGGTCGACCAGTTTGTTTTTCTTGATCCACGGCATCATGTCGCGCAGTTTCTCGCCAACGGTCTCGATCGGATGCACGGCATTCAGACGACGACGGGCAGTCATTGCCGGATAGTTGGTACGTCCTTCGAGAATGAACATCTTGGCGTAGTCGCCGTTCTGGATACGCTTCAGTGCATTGCGCATGGCGGCGCGGGACTGTTCGTTGATGACCTCGGAGCCGGTAACGTACTCACCGAACTCGGCGTTGTTGGAAATCGAGTAGTTCATGTTGGCGATGCCGCCTTCGTACATCAGGTCGACGATCAGCTTCAACTCGTGCAGGCACTCGAAATAGGCCATTTCCGGCGCATAACCAGCTTCGGTCAGGGTCTCGAAACCCATCTTGACCAGTTCGACGGCGCCGCCACAAAGCACAGCCTGCTCACCGAAAAGATCGGTTTCAGTTTCTTCGCGGAAATTGGTCTCGATGACACCACCCTTGGTGCCGCCATTGGCCGCCGCATAGGACAATGCAATATCCTTGGCCTTGCCGGTCTTGTCCTGATAAACCGCGATCAGCGATGGCACGCCGCCACCTTTCAGGTATTCGGAGCGCACGGTGTGGCCGGGGCCCTTCGGGGCAACCATGATCACATCCACGTCGTCGCGCGGAACAACCTGGTTGTAATGCACGTTGAAGCCGTGCGCAAAGGCCAGTGCGGCGCCCTTCTTCAGGTTCGGGCCGACTTCCTCGTTGTACACCTGCGGGATATTCTCGTCCGGCAGCAGCATCATGACCACGTCGGCCGTCTTGACCGCCTTGGCGATTTCTTCGACCTTGAGGCCGGCCGCTTCAGCCTTCTTCCAGGAAGCGCCATTCTTGCGCAGGGCGACGGTGACCTTGCATCCAGAATCCTTCAGGTTCTGTGCGTGGGCATGCCCCTGCGAACCGTAACCGACGATGGTGACCTTTTTGCCCTTGATCAGCGAGAGATCGGCGTCCTTGTCGTAATAAACTTTCATGAAAA
>CAZGPO010000082.1:0-9063 GCA_964527745.1 uncultured Dechloromonas sp. | reverse complement strand
CGCGTCAGCGCGGTCGGCGACGGCAAGGCCATGCGCCGTGTGCTGGAGTCCAACCGCATTGATCTGGTTATTCTCGACCTGATGCTACCGGGCGAAGATGGTTTGACGCTGTGCCGCGAACTGCGCGGCAAGACCAATCTTCCAGTGCTGATGCTGACCGCGCGCGGCGATGAAGTGGATCGCATCATCGGCCTGGAAATGGGTGCCGACGACTACCTCGCCAAGCCCTTCAACCCGCGTGAATTGCTTGCACGGATCAAGAGTGTGGTACGCCGCGCCCAGGCACTGCCGCCCAATATGGAAACCGACAAGGTGCACACCCTGCGTTTTGCCGGCTGGACGCTCGATGTCGCGACACGCAACATCATGGCGGAGGATGGGCTGGTGGTACCGCTTTCGGGTGCGGAATATCGTCTGCTCCGGGTTTTTCTCGATCATCCGCAGAAGGTGCTGGCGCGCGAGCAGTTGCTGGAACTGGCCAATGGCCGCGAGGCCATCCTGTTTGATCGCAGCATTGACGTGCTGGTCGGTAGGCTCCGTAAGCGCCTGCGCGATGACAGCCGCGAGCCAGTGCTGATCAAAACCGTGCGCGGTGAAGGCTATGTGCTGGCGACATCGGTGGTGAGCGAGGCGTGAGATTACTGCCGCGCTCCTTGTTCGGCCGTCTCATTCTCTTGATGGCAGGAGGGCTCATCCTGGCTCAACTGATTGGTGCCGCCATGCATATGGCCGAGCGCCAGCGGATGATCAGTACAACGATCAATGCCGAGTTCGCCCAGCGTGTCGCGGCAGTTTATCGCGCCATCGACAACCAGCCATCTTCGGAACGCTCCCGCTTGGCCCAATTGCTCAGTTCGCCGCGCCAGCAACTGAGCATTGAATCCAGTTCCCCAATCACGCTCGAAATTGATTCAGTGGAAAACGAGTTCCTGCACCGGGTTCGTCAAGCACTGGGGATGACGATTACTTTGAAACCAGTGGTCACACCTAGACCCGGGATCTTCGCTTTCGACCTCTACCTGAAACTGACCGCGGGCGACTGGCTGCGCATTCGCGGGCAAGCCCCGCAGGAGATCATTGCCTCGCCCCTGCATCATTTCATGACACTGGGGTTGATGCTGTTCTTGGTCTTCATCCTTGTCTGGCTTGCGGTTCGCATGACCGTGCGACCGCTGACCGATCTGGCCAAAGCGGCACGGGCCCTTGGCGATGATCTGAAGAGTCCTCCGTTACCGGAAAACGGCCCGCTGGAAGTACGTGCTGCGGCGCAGGCATTCAATTCCATGCAGCAGCGCATTCGAGCCGGAATTGAAGAACGGGAGCGCTTTCTGGCTGCTGTCTCTCACGATCTGAAAACCCCGGTAACGCGCCTGCGTCTACGCAGCGAAATGCTTGACGACCCCGGTCTGCGCGAGCGATTTGTCCGCGATCTGGATGAAATGCAAGGCATGCTTGGCAGCGCACTGGATTTCCTTCATGGCAAGGCCGTAGATGAAGGCATCCAGCGACTGGATCTGACTGCATTGCTGGAAAGCATGGCGGACGACTACGCCGACATCGGCGAGAACATTCGTTTACAAGCGCCGGAATCATTGCTTCTTGAAGGGCGACCGCAGGCATTGCGACGCGCCATCGGCAACCTGATCGACAACGGACTGAAGTACGGAAGCAAAGTGAGTGTAGAAGCTGTTCAGGACAACGGAACCTTGCGGATCACTATCGACGACGCTGGTCCTGGCTTGCCAGAGCATGAATTGGAACGGGTTTTCGAGCCCTTTTATCGCCTGGAGTCGTCACGCAGTCGTGAAACGGGCGGCGTTGGCTTGGGGCTGGCCATCGTTAGACAGATTGCACGGGGTCACGGTGGAGATGTGGTTCTGGAAAATCGTTCAGGCGGAGGCTTGCGCGCAATTTTATCGCTTCCTATGGGGAATCCGTGTTTGTGACGAAGTGCCGTGAGTAGCCGTGAGTAGCCGTGAGTAGCCGTGAGTAGCCATGCGAAACGGCTACTGAACAGTTTGCTAACTGCCACCAGTAATTTGGCGAACATCGGCACAGGCCAAGGTGCCTCCACGGGTCGTCGGTCAGATTTCGGAGTGGGGCGGCCTCACTAGTGGCTGCTTCAGAGAAGAGGCGACGGACCGATCATGCCGGAGTCGAAATGACAGAAAATGCGCTGGCGAAGCACTTACCCGCAAGCCGTTTCTCGACTGCGGTGGGGAGAGCTACGAGCGCGAGGCCTGCCACCTGACCTGATGGCGCGACGTTGCGCGCCTCCCCAGTCCTGAATCAGACCCCGCAGCTACCGCCGTTGCCGCGCTTGAAGCCCATCTTGGACAGCAGTTTTTCCGGCGGGCAGAAGCCGGTGAAACCGCTCTGGAAGAGGTTGAAGCCGACGAAGGCTGTGAAGGCGAGGAACCACTTCGAAACGAAAATCGGGCTGCCTTCGATGCCGAGGGCGAGGGAAAGCAGGATGAAAAAACCGGCCATGATGCGGATGATGCTGTCGATAGTCATGATTGATGCTCCTTGCGGAATGCAGAGTAGTAAAGAACGGGAATCACCACCAGGGTGAGCAGGGTTGAGACCAGTATGCCAAAAATCAGGCTGATTGCCAGCCCGTTGAAGATCGGGTCGTCGAGAATGAACAACGCCCCGAGCATGGCGGCCAGCGCGGTCAGCGCGATTGGTTTGGCGCGCACCGCCGCCGACTGGATCACTGCGTCGCGGAAAGCCATGCCTTCGGCGACCTGCTGCCGGATGAAATCGACAAGCAGGATCGAGTTGCGGACGATGATGCCGGCCAGCGCGATCATGCCGATCATCGATGTTGCCGTGAACTGGGCGCCGAGTAACGCATGGCCGGGCATGACGCCGATGATGGTCAGCGGAATCGGTGCCATGATGATCAGCGGCACAAGATAGCTGCCAAAGTGGGCGACGACCAGCAGGTAGATCAGGATCAGGCCGACTGCGTAGGCAAGGCCCATGTCGCGGAAGGTTTCGTAGGTGACTTTCCACTCGCCGTCCCATTTGACCGAATAGCTCGCATAGGGGTCGGGGGGCTGGCGCAGGAACCACTCGTCGAGCGAGCCACCTTCCTTGAGCGGCATACCTTTTATTTTCGAACGGATGTCGAACATGCCGTAAAGCGGCGAGTCGATCTTGCCGCCCATGTCACCGACGACATAGACGACCGGCACCAGATCCTTGTGATAGATCGCTTTTTCACGGGGCTCCTCGCGGACATCGACCAGTTCAGAGATCGGCACCAGATTGCCTTCCCGCGAACGGACGCGCAGTTTGAGCAGGGCGTCGAAGTTGCCCTGCTTTTCGGCTGGTAAAACGATGCGGACCGGAATCTCGAACTTGGATTCGGTGTTGCGCGCCGGCGTAACGTCCTGTCCGGCAAGGGCCATGCTGACCACCTCGACGATATCGCTTTGCGCGACGCCGAGCAACGCTGCCTTGCTTTGCGACACATGGAGCACGAATTTGCGCGAATCGGCCTCGATATAGTCGTCGACCGCAACGATGTCAGCGGTTTCCTCGAAAGCCTGGCGTACCGCCTTGCCGACCTTCATCTGGCCCTTGTAGTCCGGCCCGTAGACCTCGGCGACGATCGGCGACATGACCGGCGGTCCCGGCGGCACCTCGACGACCTTGGCGACCCCGTTGTTCCGCTTGCCGATGGCTTCAATGCGATCGCGCACCGAAACAGCGATGTCGTGGCTCTTCAGCTTGCGCTCGTGCTTGTCGATCAGGTTGACCTGGATGTCGCCCTTTTCCGGCGCGGCGCGCAGGTAATACTGGCGCACCAGTCCGTTGAAATTGATCGGGCTAGCCGTGCCGGCATAGGCCTGGTAGTCGATCACTTCAGGAAGCGGGGTCAATTCGTTGCCGATTTCATGCAGGACGCGTGCCGTTTCCTCGACCGGCGTGCCGACCGGCATGTCGAGAATGACCTGAAATTCGCCCTTGTTGTCTGACGGCAGCATTTTCAGGACGACCAGCTGCACATAGGCCAGCGACAGCGAACCGGCAATCAGCAGGATCACGACAATGCCGAGTTTCAGGCGCGCCGCGCCACCTTTTTGCGGGTCGAGAAACGGTGTCAGCAGTTTGCGGAAGGTGCTGTCGAGGCGGGCGTCGAGCTTCGAAGGCTGGTGACCGTGCTCGGGACTCGACGGGCGCATGAACTTCAGCGCCAGCCACGGCGTCACGACAAAGGCGACGGCCAGCGAAATTGCCATGCCCATCGACGAATTGATCGGGATCGGGCTCATGTACGGCCCCATCAGGCCAGTCACGAAGGCCATCGGCAGCAGGGCGGCGATGACGGTCATGGTGGCCAGGATGGTCGGGCCGCCGACTTCGTCGACGGCCGGCGGAATGATTTCGAACAGGCTCTTTTCGGGATGGAGCGCCTGCCAGCGGTGGATGTTCTCGACGACGACGATGGCGTCGTCCACCAGAATGCCGATCGAGAAGATCAGCGCGAACAGCGACACCCGGTTCAGCGTGAAGCCCCAGGCCCACGAAGCGAACAGCGTCGCGGCGAGCGTCAGGGTCACGGCGATGCCGACGATCAGCGCCTCGCGCCAGCCGAGCGCGAACAGCACCAGCAGGACGACAAATGAGGTTGCGAAAATCAACTTGCCGATCAGTTTCTGCGCTTTTTCGGTGGCGCTGGCCCCGTAGTTGCGCGTCACGGTGACCTCGACACCTTCGGGGATCACGGTATTTCTCAGGCTTTCGATACGCTTGATCGCATCGTTGGCGATATCGGCGGCATTGACGCCCGGTTGCTTCGACATCTGCAGCGTGACCGCCGGAAACTCGCCTTCCTTGGTGCCGTGCCAGGCATAGGCCTTGGGCTGGTCAGGGCCATCCTCGACGGTCGCGACGTCACTCATGAATACCGGCTTGCGTTCGCCGGCCTCGCCGCGCACGGCGACGACCAGTTGTCGCACGTCGGCCGCCGATTCGAGGTAGGTGCCGGTCTGTACCAGCAGGTCGGCATTGTCCGCCGTGATGTTGCCCGACGACTGCAGGGCATTGGATACCTTCAGCGCGGCGGCGATTTCCTGCGGCGTGACGTTGAAGGCATTCATCCGTTCGGCGTCCATCAGCACGCGAATGGCGTGGTTGGGGCCGCCGATGGTCGATACGTCGCGGGTGCCCTTGATCCGCTTGAGTTCAATCTCGACGGCGCGCGCCACCTGCTGCAGTTCGAATGCCGAACGGTTCGGATCCTTGGTCCAGAACGTAAAGGAAAGAATGGGGACATCATCAATGCCGCGCGGCTTGACTACCGGTTCCATGACGCCGAGGTTGGGCGACAGCCAGTCTTTGTGCGACTGAACGGTATCGTGCAGGCGGACGACGGCATCGAGGTATTTCAAGCCGACGTCGAACTGAACGGAGATCACCGCCATGCCAGGGCGCGACATCGAGTAGACGTGGTCGACGCCGTGCATGCGCGACAACACCTGTTCGGCCGGGCGCGAAATCAGGTTTTCGACGTCTTCGGCCGAGGCGCCGGGGAAGGAAACCAGAACATCGGCCATGGTCACGTCGATTTGCGGCTCTTCCTCGCGCGGCGTGACGACGACTGCAAAGAGGCCGAGCAAAAAGGCGATCAGGGCGAGCAGCGGGGTCATCGACGAGGCCTGGAAGGCGGCGGCAATGCGTCCTGAAATGCCCAACTTCTGATCGGGTGCGGCGGTTTCCTGGCGCATCGCCTATTTCCCCGCCTTGAGCTGAATGCCGGCGCGCACCGGGTCGGTCACCACCTTGTCGCCAGCGGCAAGACCGGCCAGCACTTCGACCTCGCCCTGTCCGACGGCTTCGCCAAGGCGGATCTGGCGCAGACTCAGGCGTCCGTCGGCGTTTTCCACATACACAGCGGCGACCTCGCCACGGCGCAGCACAGCCGCTCTCGGTACCGTCAACTTCTCATCCTGGCCAAAGGCGAAATGGACGCGGGCGAACATGCCTGGGGTCGCTTCGTCTGTCGGCGGCAAGGTTACGCGAATCTGCGAAACGTGCGTCGAGACATCGGCGGTCGGCAACAGGTTGACCGAGGTTGCATCGAGCCATTTGTCCGTTTCAGGGAATTCGACGCGTGCAGTTTTCACCTTGCGCATCTGCTGCATCCGGTACTGCGGGACGCTGGCCGTGACGCGCAATTCGCCGGGTTTGTAGATGATGAACAGTGGTTTGCCCGGCGTTGCCATGTCGCCCATTTCAGCGAGGCGGCGGGCGACGATGCCGGTCATTGGCGCGACGACGGTGCCGTGGCTCTGGCTGGCGCTGGCTGCAGCCAGATTGGCGGCGGCGGCATCGAAGTCGCTCTTCGCCTTGTCGACAGCGGCCTGGCTGACGAATTTCTGGGCCTTGAGACTCTTGTTGCGTTCGTAATTGAGCTTGGCGTTGGCGTATTGCGCGTCGGCTGCGCGTGCGGCTTCCTCGGCTTCGCGGACATCGATGCGCATCAGCACGTCACCCTTGTTGACCCGCTGCCCGGCATCGGCCTTGACTTCCAGAATGCGGCCGGCGACCTGGGCGCCAACCGTGGCTTGCTGGACTGCCTCGACCAGCGATTCGGCCGGAAAGGAGAGTTCGACGGTATGCGGCTTGACGACGATCGTCGGCAGGCCTTCAGCCTGGGTCGTTGGCGCTGCATTCCCTGAGCTCACGGTCAACGCGGAAAATAGGGCAAAAATAAGTTTCGTTTTCATAATATAAGTATACGCTAATGTTTAATTTCTGCGCAAGCGCGACAATATCGCGAGCCTGCCCCGGATTATCCGTTTGCGGGTGCATAGTGCAACGTCTATCGCCGGTGCCGGTCCAAGTTCTCGAAAGGAGTCATGTAATGGCCGAACTGACGAGCGAAACCGTGCTTTCCGTCCACCACTGGAACGACACGCTATTTTCGTTCCGGACTACGCGTGATCGTGGTTTGCGCTTTACCAACGGCCAGTTCCTGATGGTCGGGCTCGAAGTCAATGGTCGTCCGCTGACCCGTGCTTACAGCATTGCCAGCGCCAACCACGAGGACTACCTGGAGTTTTTCAGCATCAAGGTTGCCGATGGCCCCTTGACTTCGCGCCTGCAGCATCTGCTACCCGGCGCTCAGGTCCTGGTCGGCAAGAAGCCGACGGGGACGCTGGTGCTGCGCGATCTGCGGCCCGGTGAGCGGCTCTTCATGTTCGCCACCGGCACCGGGCTGGCGCCATTCATGAGCCTGATCCACGATCTCGAAATCTATGAACGTTTTGCCAAAGTCATTCTCGTCCACGGCGTGCGGTGGACCAGCGAACTGGCCTATCGCGACTATATCGAGCATGAAATCACCCGCCATGAGTTCTTCGGCGAGTGGGCGCGCGAAAAACTGATTTATTACCCGACCGTGACCCGCGAAGCGTTCGAGAACGAAGGGCGCCTGACCGATCTTGTCGAGTCCGGCAAGCTGTTTGCCGACATCGGCGAGAGGCCGCTTGATGTGGCCGGTGACCGCGCCATGATCTGCGGCGGTCCGGCCATGCTGAGCGATATGGCTGCACTGCTCGATGCGCGTGGCTTCAAGATCGCCCGCCACTACACCGGCGAACTTGGCGACTACGCGATCGAGCGCGCTTTTGTCGAAAAATGATCCGGGGTCGGGATCAGGCCGGCTTCCAGATGTTGCGGCAGCGGGTTTCGCGGATCCACCAGGTCGCGATGGCGCCCATCAGCGCGCACAGCGCGACGATCAACATGCCGCTGCGCCAGGCGGCGAGATCGTAAATGCGGCTGCCGTTGAGCAATTGACCACCCCATCCGCGATCCATGGTCCAGCCGACCAGTGGCTGCAGCAAGGCTGCGGCGAGAAAGCCGCCCATGTTGGCGGCGCTGGTCGACATCCCGGATAGCAAGGGTGGATTGACCTCCTTCGCGCAGGCCCAGGTCAGGCTGAAGCCGGCGGTAGTCAGGCCCATCATTGCGAACAGCGAGTATGACAGCCACAGCGGCATGGTCAGGCCCGACAACCAGAGCAGCCAGAGCGCGGCGTAGAGATGCGCGGTGACGATCAGGACCGGCTTGCGCCGGCCGATGCGGTCGGAAAGCGTACCGATGAATAAGCAGCCGATCGCGAAGCCGCCGAACCACAGCGAGAGATGATTGGCGGCGACCGGACGTTCCATGCCATGCACCTGCATCAGGTAAGGCGTCGCCCACAGTCCGGCGAAGGTGAAGAACGATCCCGACATGCCGGTATTGACGAGAATCGCCGGCCAGGTCGCCCGGTTCCTGAGCACCGAAAGCAGCGCGGCAAGAACGACGGTCCGGTCGAATCTGGGGGGATGGGCGTCGCTTCCGGCATCCGGGCGGTCACGCACGATCAGCCAGATCCCCAATGCCAGAAACCAGGAAATGATGCCGACGCCAATGAACACGCCGCGCCAGCCGGTTGCCTGCGAGAGTCCGGAAAGCGGCGCGCCGGCGAGCACCGAGCCCATGTTGCCGACCAGCATGCCGACACCGACCAGGGTCGCGAAACGGTTTTCCTCGAACCAGACGGCGATCAGCTTGAGCATGGCGATGAAGACGACCGAAACGCCAAGCCCGATCAGCGTGCGTCCGGCCAGCGCCCAGTCGAGCGTCGGCGCAAAGCCGAACATGAGGCTGCCCAGACCGCCGATCAGGCCGCCGAGAGCAAGAATTTTCCTTGGCCCGAGGGTGTCGGCGAGAATCCCGGTGGGGATCTGCATCACCGTGTAAACATAGAAATAGGTCGCCGCCAGAACGCCCAGCGAAGCCGCCGAGGTTTGAAAGGCGGCGGCCAGATCCTGGGCAATGCCGGCCGGCGCGAAGCGCTGGAAAAAGGACAGTACATAAGCACTGGCGACGACAGCGAGCGCCAGCCAGCGCCGGCGCTTCTGTTCTGCGGTTAGCGCCAGTAGCAAAGCTGCTGTTTAATTCGCGGACTGCTGTCGACGCAGCAGCAGGGTAAGAATCGGCGGTGTCAGCAGCGTGGTCAGGATGACCATGATGACGATCACCGAAAACATCTCT
>CAZGPO010000081.1:0-9168 GCA_964527745.1 uncultured Dechloromonas sp. | reverse complement strand
GTGGCAGCCCTTGGGGTGGTGGCAGCCCTTGGGGTGGTGGCAGCCCTTGGGGTGGTGGCAGCCCTTGGGGTGGTGGCAGCCCTTGGGGTGGCAGCCCTTGGGGTGGTGGCAGCCCTTGGGGTGGTGGTGGCAACCCTTGGGGTGGTGGCAATAATGGCTTCGGACCGTTCAGTTGGTAGTATCATTGATTGCTAATTCTTCGAGTGACCGATTTTTCGTGAATTGAAAACATGATTACTGTCATTGGCAACCTAAAAGGCGGGTCAGGCAAGAGCACGATCGCCTTCAATCTTGGCGTCTGGCTCGCCTGGCAGGAGTGCGATGTCAAACTTCTCGATCTCGATCCGCAAAAGACCCTGACCGATCTGATCGGAGTCCGGGATGAGGAAGGGTACACGCCGACCCTCAAATTGCTGCCTTCCGACATGCCGCTCGAAAATCTTCGCAAACAACGTGGCGAGGTGATCATCGATGTCGGCGCTGCCAACATGGTCGGCATGTTCGCGGCCATCAGCCAGGCGCATCGCCTGCTGATTCCGATGGTTCCCGGCCAAGCCGATGTCTGGTCGACTCAGCGTTTCCTCAGCATGATTGCCAGCCATCGGCATCCGGAGTGCCAGGCAGTCATGTTTCTGAATCGGACCGATCCGCTGGGCGGGTCGAAGGAAGCGCGCGAGGCGACCGAAGCCATGTCGATGTTGAAGTCGGCAACCGCCCTGTCGGCACGACTGAGCCAACGGGTCTGGCTATGCCGAACGCTGAGCGAAGGTCTCGCCGTCTTCGAGATGGAACCGCGCGACAAGGCGAGCCTCGAATTTCTGAAACTGACTCAGGCGCTCTATCCGATGCTGCCACTGAAAAAAACCTGGTAATAGGAGCCACGCTTCATGACACACCCCTCCCACGATGAATCTTCAGGCAGTCGAAGTAGCCGGACAGTCTGGTTGCTGTTACTGCTGGTGATATTGATCCTGGCGCTGGTTATTTATGATCAAGGCGCGGCAAAAAAATATAGTCAGAAAGCCTATTCGACAGTCGTTAGCGTAAGCCAGCGGATTTCCGGTATGGCTAGAAGCCTTTACAACTGCGGCCTTCAGGGTTGCCCTGCAACAACCGACAAGGTGGCAACGGCACCTGCCGGTTCTGGCAACATGGCGGCTTCCAGCCAAAATGCATATCCCGTACCCGCCGAACCGGCCACCAGCTCTTTGGCAAGCAGTGAGCAGGCAGCGACACCCGCCGATACGCCAAGCACAATGGCGCCCGCGCCAGTGCCAGATGGCCAGATGCAAGGTGCAGAGGGTGACGGCCAAACTTACCCTGCGTATCCAAGCGGTCCGGCCGATTTGCCGCCCGGCAATCTGGGCAGTAGCCAGGACTCCATGCCGAGTTCAGAACCAGCCAGCGAAATGCCACCCTCCGCGCCGGGGCCGATGATGGCTTCGCCTCAACCGATGCAGTTGCCTTACCTGCCGCCGACGATGCCTCCTCCCATGCCGTCGATGCCGGTAGCTCCCGAATATCCGGAGTTTCCGCAGCATCAATCATTTATGCCCCCCCCGCCGATGATGCAGCCACCACCAATGACGGCACCGCAAGCCACCAACTCGATGCCGGATAATTCCCGCATGAATCCAACCAATGCTCCTGACGGCGGCAAACTGACAATGGCGAGGCAAGCAGCGCAGGCCGGAAACCTGCACGAATCAGTTCGTGAATATCTTTATTTCCTGACTTCGCACCCGAATGACATTGATGCCTTTGGCGAACTCGGCAACGTCTATCTGAAGATGGGTCGCTATCAGGAAGCAGCGCAGAATTACTACGAAGCGGCCACGCGCCTGATCGATGCAGGATATCCCGAGATTGCGGCCCCGATGATGCCGGTCATCCAGGCGCACGAACCAATGCTGGCTTCCTTGCTGAACAAGAAAATGGCCAACGCCAGCGCAGGAAATCAGGATTATCGACGCTGATACGCCAATATACTCATAACATATCAAGGGACAGACATGCCAGATAAGGAACGCCCGCGACTTCGCCTGGAGGCTGGTGAAGATTATCCAAAGACGGTATTCGACCCGAGTGGTGAAACACCGCATTATGTGCGCTACATGGACAAGGCCGAGCGGGGGCTGCATACCGTCAAATTGTTCGTTTTTGCGGGAATGACAGCCTTTGTGATCCTGGCAACCCTTGGTTTTTATCTGATTGCCCGACTGACCGAAGACGCGACACGCATGGCAAACACCATAGAGCAGATGCAGGCCACAATGCAGCCGATGGGTCAGAACATGATGGTCATGACGCAGTCGCTGATGAACATGACAGAATCGGTCAACCGGATTCAGTACTCGGCGGGCCACATGGATCGCAGCTTCTCGGGTCCGATGAACACGATAAACCGCTTCATGCCGTTTGGCGGCGGTGGCGGCGATCGCGCCGCCTACCCGCCGACCCCGTTCGTGCCGCAGCATTACTCGGCGCCACCGGCGAATGCCTACATGGGCCAGCCGATAGCGCGTCCGGCACCGCAGGCACAACGCTAGCCAAGCAAAGAGAAAAAACCCCACTGGCGCGACGCCAGCGGGCTGAACGTCGTTAGCGCAGAGTGCGCGTAACGACGGTGGAGAGGAACTTCTCAGGCGGCCATTTTCTCGATATGGGCCTGCTTTTCGTAAAGGAACTCAAGCACGGCTGCCCGGTACTCGACGTAGGCCGGATCGTGCGCCAGCGTCAGGCGGTGCCGTGGGCGCGGCAGATTGACCTCAAGCACTTCGCCGATGGTCGCCGCCGGGCCGTTGGTCATCATCACGATCCTGTCCGAAAGCAGCACGGCTTCGTCGACGTCGTGCGTTACCATCACTGTCGTCGCCTGAGTCGTTTCGCAGATTTTCATCAGTTCGTCCTGCAACCGGGCGCGGGTCAGCGCATCGAGCGCACCGAAAGGTTCGTCCATCAGCAGCACCTTCGGTTCCATCGACAGGGCGCGGGCGATACCGACACGCTGCTTCATGCCACCCGAGATTTCATGCGGGTACTTGGCGCTGGCGTGATCGAGCCCGACCAGGTTGATCGCCGCGGCAGTACGTTCCTTCAGCTTGGCCTTGCCTTCCTTGACGCCGAAAACGCGCTCGACGGCGAGATAGACATTTTCAAAGCAGGTCAGCCAGGGCAGCAGGCTGTGGTTCTGGAAAACCACCGCGCGTTCCGGGCCGGGGCCGCCGATCTCACGGCCGTCGCATAGAAGAACGCCGGTCGTCGGTTTGGTGAGGCCGGCGATCAGGTTGAGCAGCGTCGATTTACCGCAGCCGGAGTGGCCGATCAGCGCGATGAACTCGCCCTGTTTGATGCTCATGTCGATGTCGCGCAGCGCGATGAACTTGCCCTTCTTGGTGTCGAATGTCTGGCCGACCTGTTCGACTTGCACGAATTTTTCCATGATGTCAGTTCCTTAGGAGGATTCTTTGGTCAGTTTCCTGGCCAGCAGGATCAGGCTCTGTTCGAGGATCAGCCCGACGATGCCGATGACGAAGATGGCGATGATGATGTGCTCGACCTTCAGGTTGTTCCACTCGTCCCAGACCCAGAAGCCGATACCGACGCCGCCGGTAAGCATTTCCGCGGCCACGATGACCAGCCAGGCGGTGCCGATCGACAGGCGGATACCGGTCAGCATGTAGGGCAGCACGGCCGGGAAGAGAATCTTGGTGACGACCTTCCATTCCGAGAGCGCCAGCACGCGGGCGACGTTGAGGTAATCCTGCGGCACCCGCTGCACCCCCTGCGCCGTGTTCATGATCATCGGCCAGATCGAGCAGATGAAGATGGTGTAGGTCGCCGCCGGGTCGGCCTTCTTGAACACCAGTAGGCCGATCGGCAGCCAGGCGAGAGGCGACACTGGACGCAGCAGGCTGATGATCGGATTGATCATCGCCGACAGGAAGGCCGAACGACCGAGAATGAAGCCGAGCGGAATGCCAACCAGCGCCGCGAAGCCGAAACCGATGCCGACCCGCTGCAGCGAAGCCAGCACGTTCCAGCCGATGCCCTGATCGTTCGGGCCATTGCGGTAGAACGGATCGGCGAACAGCGCGACGGCTGCTTCCCAGACCTGGGCCGGCCCGGGAATGCTGCCGCCCTTCATCGTCGCGACATACCAGACGCCGATCAGGATTATCAGGCCCAGGCTGGGCGGCAAGACGACGCGCAACACGTCACCGAAGCGCTCGACCAGTGAGACGCCGGCGGGTTGCGGTAGCGTTTTTTCCACGGCAGGCTCCTTGGTCGTCACAACCGGTACCGCATCGAGCTTGCTACGGTCGACCGGTTTTTCGGCCGAAAAATCAGTGTTTATCGTCAATGTGCTCATGGTGCGCTCCCTGGCTCAGACCTTGACCTTGAAGCCGTCGGCATATTTGGCCGGGTTCGACCCATCCCAGACCACGCCGTCAATCAGCTTGGACGAGCGCATCGGGCTCTTCGGCACATTGACCTTCACCTGCGTCGCTGCTTCCGTGTAGAGGTCGATGCGGTTAATCTGCTTGGCCATCGCCAGATAATCCGGGTGATCCTTGAGCAGCCCCCAACGCTTGTGCTGGGTCATGAACCACATGCCGTCGGACAGGTAGGGGAAATTCACCGCACCGTCGTTGAAGAACTTCATATGGTTCGGATCGTCCCAGGACTTGCCGAGGCCATTCTGGTAACGCCCGAGAATCCGCTCGTTGATGACATTGACGTTGGTGTTGATGTACGACTTCTGCGCCACCACGTCGGCCATGCGCATCTTGTTCGCGTTGCTGGCGTCGATCCAGCGACTCGCTTCCAGCACCGCCATGATCATGGCGCGGCAGGTGTTGGGGTTGTTTTTGGCGAACTCGGCGGTTGTCGCGAGAATCTTTTCCGGATGATCCTTCCAGACATCCTGCGAGCTAGCGGCATGGATCGACACCCCATCCATGATCCCGCGATGATTCCACGGTTCGCCGACCGAAAAGCCGTCCATGTTGCCGACCCGTGCGTTGGCCACCATCTGCGGCGGCGGCACGACCACGCTCTTAACGTCGCGCAGCGGATTGACACCGGCCGAGGCCAGCCAGTAATACAACCACATCGCGTGCGTGCCGGTCGGGAATGTCTGCGCGAAGGTGTAATCGCGCGGCTCCTTCTTCATCAGCGCGACCAGGCTGTTCAGGTCGGTCGCGCCCTTGTCGGCCAACTGCCGCGAAAGGCTCAGGCCCTGACCATTATTGTTGATCGTCATCAGGTTGGCCATATCCTTCTTCGGCCCGCCGATACCCATATGCACGCCATAGATCAGGCCGTACAGCACATGCGCCGCATCCAGCTCGCCATTGACCAGCTTGTCGCGCACCGACGCCCACGACGCTTCCTTGGTCGGAATGATCTTGATGCCGTACTTCTCATCGAACTTGTTGACTGCAGCCATGACGACCGAAGCGCAGTCGGTAAGCGGAATGAAGCCAATCCGGACTTCCTTCTTTTCGGGGGCGTCCGAACCGGCGGCCCAGGCGCCGCTGCGAACGCCGGGGGGTACCATGGACATCAGCGAGGCTCCCAATGCGGCTGAAACGAAATCACGACGCGAAAAGGATGAAGCGCCTTCCGCCCGACCATTGACTGCCAGTTTCTTGTCTTCCATTGCCTGCTCCTTGACTGCTCGAATCGAAAAACAAAAATGGCGTCGCACCCTGAATGCCGATGCGGCAGCTCGGGTGGACGCCTTTGTCCCGTGAATCGGCTTTTCCCGACTCCCGCCCGGCCGCCGTTGGCCGTACGTTTGACAGGACTATTGCAATGGCCGTGCCAGCTTGGTTAAAAAGAACCAAATCTTAATAACTATTCAATATTCAATGGCTTGGGAACTTTGAAAAGCCTTGCGGCGCATCCACGAGCATGCACTGTTGCAGTGCAGCACCCAAACCATCCGCACAGCTTTAGAGCAACACCCGCGCCATGTCGATGATGTCGCGCGCCACCTTGACCAGCGGCTGACTGCGTTCCATCGCCAGCTTGCGCATGGCATGGTAAGCGGCATCTTCGTCGAGGCCACGGGCTTTCATCAGCACGCCCTTGGCCTTGTCGACCAGCTTGCGATCGGAAAGCTTCCGCGAAGCCTCGTCCAGTTCGCGGCGCAATGCCTGGGTATCCTCGAAGCGGACCCGGGCGACATCGACGATGGTCTTGATCCGTTTCGGCTCAAGACCATCGACCACATAGGCCGAAACGCCTGCCTTCAGCGCATCGCGCATCGGTTCCTGGGCGTCTTCCTGGGTAAATACGATGACTGGACGCGGCATGGCCTGGTTCATCACCGCCAGATTTTCCAGCGTGTCGCGGCTCGGACTTTCGGTATCGATCAGGATCACGTCGGGCTGCAAACGCTCGACCTCGGCCGTCAGGTTGTCGGCACCGCCCAGGATGGCGGCCACCTGATAGCCGGCAAGCGCCAGTCCGGCGCAGATTTCTCCCGCCCGGGTGCGCGATTCATCGATGACCAGCACGCTTAACATGCAATTGCTTAAGCAAACTCCGAACCAGCCGCTTGCAATGTCGCCTCGGCCATCGCCTGAACGACGATTTCGTTTTGGCCGATGGCCTCGCCAAGAACAAATTGCACCCCCGGATGCGTCGACCGCAACAGATCCAGCATTTCCGGCACTTCGCGCTTCAAATGGCCGCCCGGCGCGATGAACATCGGCATCACGACAATTTTCGCAGCGCCGCCGGCGGCCAGTCCAGCCACGCATTCGGGTAGCCGCGGCGCGATAAATTCGAGGAAGGCGAGTTCGACCTTCACGCCAGGTGCGCGCTTGCGGATTGCTTCCTGGATGCGGCGAACCGAATTCGCCCATTCCGGATCGCGGGCGCCGTGGGCAAAAAGAACGAGGGCTGTAGTCATCGGCAGGGCTTATGGAAAAGTAGTCGATTATCCCGCCCACGACGCCGAAAGACCAGCCGGACGCACGGCCAGCGCGACAAGGCTGAAGGCGGCGCCGGCGCAAAAAGGCAAATTCTGCCCCGAAGCGATCCCATAGTCAGCCGGCACAGCATGTTGGCCGGGTCGGTCTATCAGGATCATGGCTTGTAGTTCACGGCCCGACATGGCGATTATCCGAACGTTGCCTTGCCGCTCAACAGAACGATGATGACCAGCAACAGCACGAAGGAGACGCTTTTCCAAAAGACCACCGGGTTGCGCTCGATCAGCGGTGGGCGGGTCTTGTTCAGGAAGGCCTGATTCGGGTGGTGGAGGTCGTAGATGAACTCCGACAACTCATCGTAACGCTGGAGTGGATCGGGCTGTACGGCCTTGCGGATGGCATCGTCCATCCAAGCCGGCAGTTCGCGCTCGTCGCTCAGTGCTGAACGATAGTTTAGTTTGCGCTGCGCTTTCCGGGTGCGCGCCTTCGGCACCTCGGCACCGAAGGGCAGGCGGCCAGTCAGCATCTGGTAGGCGATGACGCCGAGTGAGAACAGGTCAGCACGGGCCGAGCCGGGTTCGCCAAGGAAGTATTCCGGCGCGGCATAGGCGGCTGAACCGAGCAGGTTGATTTGCTCGATCGGCGTGGCAATTTCGGCGATACCGGCGACCCGCGTCGCGCCGAAATCAATGATTTTCACCGTGCCGGTGCTGTCGATCATGATGTTGTCGGGCTTGAGGTCCTGATAAACCATTTCCAGCCGGTGAAAGGCTTGCAGGCCGCGGGCGATCTGTTCGAGCAGGCCGCGCACGGTGGCGAGATCCGGCATCGGGTTGTCGGTCATCCACTGGGCCAGGGTCTGGCCCTCAATGAATTCGGTGACGACGTAGATGTAATTGCGCTTGCGCGTCTGCCGACTAGGCTTGAGCACATGGGCGCTGTTGATGCGGCGGGCAATCCACTCTTCCATCAGAAAACGTTCAAGCGCCGCCGGGTTGTCCTGCATATCAAGGGCCGGCGTCTTGATGACGACGCGCTCGCCGGTTTCGCTGTCGGTCGCCAGATAGACATGGCTGCGACTGCTGCCCTTGATCTCACGCTCGATCCGGTAACCATCGAAATCCATCCGCGCTTCTGGCAACGGCGGGAAAGGCAGTTCGGCCAGTTGACGGTAAATCTCGCTGGCCTCCGGTTTCGGCAGGGCTTCGATGCGCAGCAGTTGTGCCGTCAGGTTGTCGGTGCTACCCCGCGCATAAGCCGCTTCGACGATAATTTTTGCAGCGGCGTCGAGATCGTTGGCTGCGGCAACCGTCGCGGCAACGAAGGCCGGGGCGACATGTTCATAGACACCATCCGTCGCCAAAAAAAACAAGTCGCCGACCTCGACCGGCAGCGCCTGGTAATCGATGTCGAGCTTGCGGTCCATGCCCAGCGCCCGCGCCAGATAACTCTGCTGCGACGACACGCGGACCCGGTGCTCCTCGGTCAACTGCTCATGATCGTTCCCGCGCAGGCGATAGATACGCGCATCGCCGACATGGAATACATGCGCCGTCGCCGACTTGATGATCAGCCCGCTGAAGGTGCAGACATAGCCTCTATCCTTGTCGTAGCGGTGCTGGCTCTGCTGGGTCTGCGCGTGCAGCCAGGAATTCGTCGCCGTCAGCACGCGCTCGCCGGAAGTGCGTACCGACCAGGCTTCCGAGGTGCAGAAATAATCTTCGAGAAAGCTTGTCACCGCCTGTTGCGCGGCAATCTGGCTGACGTCGCTGCTGCTGATGCCGTCGGCCAGCCCAATGGCGATGCCTTTCGAGCTGAGTTGCGGCTCCTTCGGCACATAGAGGCCGTGGAAATCCTGATTGCTTTCCTTGCGGCCCTTGTCGGAATACTGGCCAACAGCAATTTTGAGTTGTTCGGTCATGGCGATGGGCAAAGCCCCGGTTCCGAAGAACAGGGGCTTTGCAGTGAGAACAACAGGGTTAGTAGGCGGAACGCTTCGGTGCGGTGCGGATGTGCGTCGAGTACAGTGTCAGGCCGACGAAGGCCAGGCCGCCGACCAGGTTGCCAACCACCGTCGGGATTTCATTCCAGACCATGTAGTCGTAGATCGAAAAGTTGCCACCGAGCATCAGACCCGACGGGAACAGGTACATGTTCACGATGGAGTGCTCGAAGCCCATGTAGAAGAAGAGCATGATCGGCATCCACATCGCCGCGATCT
>CAZGPO010000080.1:0-9332 GCA_964527745.1 uncultured Dechloromonas sp. | reverse complement strand
CCGCCGTCGGCGATCATCGGCACGCCGGTACCCTTGAGCGCTTCCGCAACGTTCTGGACGGCGGTGATCTGCGGCATGCCAACGCCGGCGACGATGCGGGTGGTGCAGATCGAACCGGGACCGATGCCGACCTTGACCGCGTCGGCGCCATGGTCGACCAGTGCACGAGCGGCGTCCGCCGTTGCGATGTTGCCGCCGATGACCTCGATCTGCGGGTAGTTATTCTTGATCCAGCGCACGCGATCGAGCACGCCCTGCGAATGCCCGTGCGCCGTATCGACGATGATGACATCGATGCCGGCATCCGCCAGCATGGCCACGCGCTCTTCGGTCCCGGCCCCGACACCGACCGCCGCACCGGCGCGCAGGCGACCCGAGGCATCCTTGTTGGCGAGCGGGTGCTCGGTGGATTTCAGGATATCCTTGACTGTAATCAGGCCACGCAGATGGAATTCGTCGTCGATCACCAGCACGCGCTCGAGACGATGCGTGCGGATCAGTTCCTTGGCATCCTCTACGCTAGCGCCTTCCTTCACCGTGACCAGACGCTTGCGCGGGGTCATGATCGCCTTGACCGGCTGATCAAGGTTGGTTTCGAAACGCAGGTCGCGGTTGGTGACGATGCCGACGACCTTGCCAGCCTTGTCGAGCACCGGTAATCCGGAAATCTTGTACTGACGGGTGATGGCCAGAACATCGCGCACTGTCATCAGCGGAGAAACGGTGATCGGGTCTTTCAGGATGCCCGACTCAAAGCGCTTGACCTTGGCCACTTCGGCTGCCTGAGCCTGTGGCGAGAGGTTCTTGTGGATGATGCCGATACCGCCTTCCTGAGCCAGCGCGATGGCGAGGCGGGCTTCGGTCACGGTATCCATGGCCGCAGAAAGGAGTGGCAGGTTGAGCGAAATGTTGCGCGTCAGGCGGGTGGACAGGCTGACATCGCGGGGCAGAATCTGGGAATGTGCGGGGACGAGCAGGACGTCGTCGAAAGTAAGGGCTTTTTGCAGGAGTCGCATGGCCTTTGATCCAAGGTCACAAAAACGTATTATACCGAAATCAAAGTTAACTCCGGATGACCGATGAAAACCAAACTGTTTTTTGTTCTCGGAATGCTGTTGACCGCAACGGTCGTCCCCAGCCATGCAGAGACCTTTCAGTGGCGGGACAGCAGCGGTCGCCTGATCATTTCCGACCGCCCGCCACCAGCGGGGGTACGCGAGGTGAAGAAGATGGACACGACTGCTCCCGCGCCGTCAGGTGCTCCGGCGCAGAATGTCACCCCGCAAACGACCGCAGAACAGGAAATGGCGTTCCGCAAGCGGCAGCAGGAAGCCCGCGAAAAAGCCGACAAGGAAGCCAAGGAGGCGGCGACCGCTGCCCAAAAACGCGAGAATTGTGCGCGCGCCCAAAGTCATCTGCAATCTCTCGAATCCGGGCGGCGCATGATCCTGCCCGACGGCAAGGGCGGCGAAACCTTCCTGGAAGATGCCGATCGTGGCGCAGAAATCGCCAAAACCCAGAAGGTCATTTCTGAGTCCTGTAATTAGAAAACTACAGCCCAGGCAGTAATCAGGCTCAGGCTTCCGGGGCGTCGGCATCGCCGGCGCCTTTTTTCATGACCTTGCCTTCCGCCGCGCGCTGCTTGCGGACTTCCTTCGGATCAGCGATCAGCGGCCGGTAGATTTCAACGCGGTCGCGATCACGCAATGGCGTGTCGAGCTTCGATAGCTTGGCGAAGATGCCGAACTTGTTCTTCTTGAGATCGATTTCCGGGTGCTTTTCGAGCAGCCCCGAGGCTTCGAGTGCCTGTTGCAGCGTCGCGCCCTCGGTCAGACTGACTGCGACCAGTTCCTGCTTTTCCGGCAAGGCATAGCAAACTTCGACCTTGAGTTTTTCAGCCATTGCCTTCTCCATAGATCTGCGCCGCGCGGCGAACGAAGGCATCGACAAAGGTGTTGGCAATGTGGCTGAACACCGGGCCGATCACTTTTTCGAAAACCTTGCTGGAAAAATCATAGTGCAACTTAAACTCGATCTTGCAGGCATTCTCGGCCAGCGCCTTGAAGTACCAGGAACCTTCCAGATGACGGAAGGGGCCGTCGACCAGCAGGATCTTCATCGACTGCGGGTGCTCCTTGTCATTCTCGGTCGTAAAGGCGGTCTTGACGCTGTGATAGTTGATGTGCAGCGTCGCCACCGTCTTTTGCGCATCACGATATTTGACCTCGGTCTGGCTGCACCAGGGCAAAAAGACCGGATAGTCTTCGCAGCGATCCACCAATTCGAACATGCGTTCAGCGGACTGCCCGATGAGAACGGATTTTTCGACCAGCGCCATGCGTCGGGGTACTTCCTGATTCCTGTAGAATGCCTGATTTTAATGGATCGTCGGCAGCATGAGCATTACGGTCAACAAAAAAGCCTTTCACGATTTCTTCATCGAAGAGAAATTCGAGGCTGGCATCGCCCTCCAGGGCTGGGAAGTGAAGGCAATTCGCGCCGGCCGGATGAATATCAAGGAATCCTACGTCATCATCAAGAATGGCGAAATTTTCTTGATCGGTATGCACATTACGCCGCTGGCGACGGCGTCGACGCACATCGTGGCCGACCCGACGCGTACCCGCAAGCTGCTGCTGCACAATCGCGAAATCATGAAGCTGATCGGCAAAGTCGAACGCGCCGGCTACACGCTGGTTCCCATCGATCTGCACTTCACCCGTGGCCGGATCAAGCTCGAAGTCGGACTGGCCAAAGGCAAGAAGATGCATGACAAACGTGGTGACGAACAGGAAAAGGACGCCAAGCGCGAGGCGCAGCGTGCGATGAAGGTACGCCAGCGCTAAGGTGAGCATCGACATCTTCTTTTACTGGTTCGGCATGGCGGCGGTTGCCGTGAGTGCAGTGACCGGCGTTCTGGACTCCGGGCGCAAGGAAATGGATTTGATTGGCGCCCTCCTGGTTGGCGTCGCGACCGCGCTCGGTGGCGGCACGATTCGTGACCTGCTGCTCGACCGCAATGTCTTCTGGGTGGTCGACCAGACCTATCTCGTCGCTGCCTTGGGTACGGGCCTGATCACCTTCTTCGTGGCGCGCGCCTTCACCGTGCCGCCCCGCCTGTTCCTGATTCCCGACGCCCTTGGACTGGCGCTGTTCACCATCGTTGGCACCCAGATTGCCCTGCAATGGCATATCCCGTGGCTGACTGCCAGCCTGATGGGCGTCATCACTGGCGTTGTTGGTGGCGTTTTGCGGGATGTCCTGTGCAACGATGTGCCGCTGGTATTTCTCAAGGGCGAGCTATATGCCACGGCGGCCTGGGTTGGATCACTGGCGCTGATCGGCCTTCAGGGAATCGGCGTCTCGCCCCAGATTGCCTCGTGGATTGCCATGTCCGCCATTCTGCTATTGCGCCTTGCGGCGATGCGCTTTCACATCACCCTGCCCGCCCTGGGACAAAGCAAAACACCTTGAGGTTGGCGCCAGGTTTCATTGGCCATCAAGCAACAGACGGATATCGTCCGCGATGTCCTCGACACTGGCACCGTCCCTGATATAAAGCCGCAGCCTGCCCGCCGGGTCGAAGACATAGGCGCCCGCCGAATGATCGAGAACGTAGCCGAGCTGGCTGCCAACTTCGCGCCGTGAGCTGAAGACGCGAAATTCTTCGGACACCGCCTTGATCTGCGCCGCATCACCGCGCAAACCAAGAAACGACGGATAAAACCAGGGCACGAATTCCTTGAGCCGCTCGGCGCTGTCGCGTTCGGGGTCGAGCGAAACGAACAGCACCTGGACTTTCTCCGCCTCCGGCCCGAGCACCTTCATGACCTCCGCCAGACGCGAAAGCATGGTCGGGCAGATATCCGGGCACGACGTATAGCCGAAAAACATCACCGTTGCCTTGCCCTTGAAGTCAGTCAGGGAACGCATTTTTCCATTGTGGTCGCTCAAGGTGAACTGGCGGCCGAAACTGGCGCCGGTCAGGTCGGTATTTTTAAATGCCTCCGAAGCCGGGGCGCAGGCAAAGAGAGTGAGGCAAATGAACAGGGCGGACAGGAAGCGATTCATTAAATATTTTCTGAACTATTCGGTTGCAGTCGATTCTGACGTGGGTAGTCAGTTCTCACAAGGGGAGGGAACAGTATGGCTCGTCGCGTTTTTCAGGTCGGCACCGAAAGAACAGCGAAAAGATCGGCAGGATACCGCCGGCCAGGTTTTCTGTTGCCTGCGGGGCTGATGCCCGGCCTTGCCGGCGCCGCCTACAACATCAATTTCCCCGACCCGGTCACACCGATCGCCCGGGAAACGCTGCATATCCACAACGAGTTCATGCTGATCATCACCATTCTGTTCGTGGTGGTATTCGCGATCATGATTTATTCGATGATCAGGCACCGCAAGAGCGTCGGTCATCAGCCGGCAAACTTCACGGGGCCGAACAGCAAGCTGCAATGGCTATGGGCATTGATTCCATTCGCGATCCTGCTTTTCATCGACTTCATCCTGATGGGCATCCCGGCGGTCAATGCCATAATCGAAATGGAGGATACCAAGACCCGCGCCGACATGGTGCTCAAGGTCACTGGCATGCAGTGGAAATGGCAGTACGAGTACCCGGAGGCAGGCGTCAAGTTCATCAGCACCCTGGCGACGCCGCGCGAGCAGATCAACAATGCCGAGGCCAAGGGCGAGCACTACCTGCTCGAGGTGGACAAGCCTGTCGTGCTGCCGGTCGGCAAGAAAGTCCGCATCCTGCTGACCTCGACCGACGTCATTCACACCTGGTGGGTGCCACAGTTCGGCGTCAAGCGCGATGCCATCCCCGGCTTCCTGCGCGAAACCTGGGTCAAGATCGAAAAACCCGGAATCTATCGCGGACAATGCGCCGAACTTTGCGGCAAGGACCACGGATTCATGCCGGTCGTTGTCCATGCTGTACCGGAACCAGAGTATCTGGCCTGGCTTGACGAGAGGAAGGCCGAAGCCAAGGCCGCTGCCGGTGGCGCCGACCGGACCTGGAGCAGCGAGGAATTGCTGGCCAAGGGGCAGGAAATTTACGGCAAACAGTGCGCCGCCTGTCACCAGCCAAACGGTCAGGGCTTGCCGCCGGCCTTCCCGGGGTTGGCTGGCAGCCCGGTGGTCAATACACCGCTGCTCGGCAAGGATGGAAAAATCATCAAGGATAGCCATGTCGACCGGGTGCTCAACGGCAAGGCCGGCACCGCCATGCAGGCATTCCGCAACACGCTGTCCGATGTTGAACTGGCCGCCGTCATCACCTATGAGCGCAACAGTTTCGGCAATCACCGGGGCGACATGATCCAGCCCGCCCAGATCAAGTCACTGCGCCAAGGAGAATCGAGATGAGCGCTACCACCACCCTGCCCGCAGAAGGTCACGATGGACATCAACATCATCCGGGCGGTCTGACCCGCTGGCTGACGACGACCAACCACAAGGACATCGGGACGATGTACCTGACTTTCTCGATGATCATGTTCTTCATCGGCGGCCTCATGATTCTGGCGGTGCGAGCCGAACTGTTCCAGCCCGGCCTGCAACTGATGAAACCAGAGTTCTTCAACCAGTTGATCGGCGTGCATGCGCTGGTGATGATCTTCGCTGCGCTGATGCCGGCCGCGACAGGTTTTGCCAACTGGATGATTCCGCTGATGATCGGTGCGCCCGACATGGCCCTGCCGCGCCTCAACAACTGGGGCTTCTGGCTGCTGCCGCCAGCCGCCTTCCTGCTCACCCTGCCCTTCACCCTGGCCCTGTTCGGTGTCGGTGACGGCGCGCTGGCAACCGGGTGGACCTTCTACGCACCACTCTCGATTCAGGGAGGAATGGGCGTTGATTTTGCGATCCTCGCTGTGCACATCCTCGGCATCTCGTCGATCATGGGGTCGATCAACATCATCGTCACCATCTTCAACATGCGGGCGCCGGGCATGACGATGATGAAACTGCCGCTCTTCGCCTGGGGCTGGCTCATCACCGCCTTCCTGCTGATCGCCACGCTGCCGGTCTTGGCCGGGGCGGTGACCATGCTGCTGACCGACCGCCATTTCGGAACCCACTTCTTCGATGCTGGTGGCGGTGGCGACCCGATCCTGTTCCAGCACCTGTTCTGGTTCTTCGGCCATCCAGAGGTTTACATTCTGCTGTTGCCGGTCTGGGGTCTGATTCCGCACGTGCTGTCAACCTTCTCGCGCAAGCCTACTTACGGGTACAAGGCGCAGGTCTATAGTTTCATCGCCATCGGCCTGCTCTCGGTCATCGTCTGGGCGCATCATTTCTTCACCGCCGGCTTGCCGGTGCCAGCGCTTATCTACTTCATGTTCAGCACGATGGCCATTTCCTTGCCACTGGCGGTGCTTTTCTTCTGCTGGATCGCGACCATGTGGCGCGGCGCGATGACCTTCGAGACGCCGATGCTGTTCGCCGTCGGCTTTATCGTGCTGTTCGGCATCGCCGGACTGACCGGTCTGATCCTCGCCGACGTCGCCGCCGATGCCCAGTATCACCATAGTTATTTCGTCGTCGCCCATTTCCATTACGCGCTGTTCGCCGGCGGCATCATGGGTGTGATGACCGGTGTCTATTACTGGCTGCCGAAATGGACCGGCCACATGTACAGCGAACCGCTCGGCAAGCTGCATTTCTGGCTGACGGTGATCTCCTTCAACCTGACCTTCATTCCGCAATTCTTCCTTGGTTTGGCCGGTATGCCGCGACGCATTCCGGATTACGCGCTGCAATTTGCCGAATTCAATGCGATTTCCACGGTCGGCGCCTTCATTCTGGGCATAAGCCAGCTGCTTTTCGCGTGGAACGTCTGGATGTGCGTGCGCGGCGGGCACAAGGCGACACCACGGGTCTGGGAAGGTTCAGAAGGGCTCGAATGGGAATTGCCTTCACCACCGCCGCATCACAGTTGGGAAGTCCAACCGCAGATCAAATAATGAGGTTTTGGCATGGAACAGCCATTCAGCAACGCAGACCTTGAACGACGGCGCGCCGGTTCGCGGCGCATCGGCTGGCTGATCGCTGCCGTCGCCCTTCTGCTCTACATCGCCGGATTGTTCATCAAGCGTTAGATGGCAGCCGAAGCCAATCCGCGCCCATCTAACAACGGGCCACTGGTGCGCCGCCTGCTGCTTCTGGTCGCCGGCGCTTTCGCTTTCGCCTTCGCGCTGGTTCCGCTCTACAACGTGCTGTGCGCAGCGACCGGGTTCAACGGGAAAACCGCCGGTCCGACTCCGATTCGCGACGGATTCGGCATTGGCGGCCTCGCGGCTGAAGCGGCACCGGTCGCCAGTGTCGACCTGACGCGCAAGATCACCGTCGAATTCACCGGAACGGTGATGCCCGGTCTGCCCTGGGACATGCGTCCGCTGACCGTCGATCTTGATGTCCATCCCGGCGAATTACAGCAGGTCGCCTATCTGGTGCGCAATACCTCGGATCGCGAAATTATCGGCCAGGCCGTACCCAGCGTCACGCCGGGCAAGGCGGCGCAGTATTTCGACAAGATCGAATGTTTCTGCTTTTCGCAGCAGACCCTGGGGCCAGGGGAATCACGGGAAATGCCCCTCGCTTTTATCGTCAAATCCGGCGTCGACCGCGACATTGCCCACATCACGTTGTCCTACGCCTTTTTCGGCATCGACGGGCAGCGCCAGACCTTGACCAGCAACCGGGAGGTACGATGAAAACCGGCCAGAGACAATCTGATTCGCGCGTTCACTACTTCGTACCGGATCCGAGCTTGTATCCGGTCATCCTGTCCGGCGGCATGCTCCTTCTCGCCCTCGGCTTCATCCAGATACTCAACGCGTTTCCGCTCGGCAAATGGGTCATGCTCGGCGGTTTCGCGATCATTGTTTACGTGCTCTTCGGCTGGTTCGGCCGCGTCATCAGCGAGTCGCAGAGCGGTGCCTACCGCGACTGGGAAGACCTGTCGTTCCGCTACGGAATGATCTGGTTCATCGCCACCGAGGTCATGTTCTTTGCGGCTTTCTTCGGCGCCCTCTTCTACATGCGGATCATTTCAGTTCCCGTTCTTGGGGGCATGGAAAGCGCTCATGGAACGACGCTATGGCCAGGTTTTTCCGGCGACTGGCCGACCAGCGGGCCCAAGGGTGCCGAATTCACGCCGATGGGTGCCTGGGGGATTCCAGCCATTAATACGGCGCTGCTGCTCAGTTCCGGCGCCACGGTCACCTGGGCGCACTGGGGCCTGCTGCGCAACAAGCGCATCCAGCTTGTGCTCGGGCTTGGGGCGACGGTCGTGCTCGGCATCCTGTTCCTCGGCTTTCAGGCCTACGAATACCATCATGCCTACACCGAACTGGGGCTGACCATGGGTGCCGGCGCCTACGGTGCGACCTTTTTCATGCTCACCGGTTTCCACGGCTTCCACGTCACACTCGGCACCGTCATGCTGCTAGTCATCCTGTTACGCAGCCTGCGCGGCCACTTCAGCGCAGAACGCCACTTCGCCTTCGAAGGTGTCGCGTGGTACTGGCACTTCGTCGATGTCGTCTGGCTGATCCTGTTCGTATTTGTCTACTGGGTGTAGCCAGGAATGAGACCGAAGCGGAATCCAAGCAGCAACAGCAGAAAGAGCGAAATCGACAAGCCGATGCGCAGGGTCAGGGCGCGCGCCGTCCGCTCGCCGGCGCCGCGGTCGCGATAGATATAGAAAAGCCCGGAAAACAGGCTTCCGACAATGCCCAATATCAGCAAAAACACCAGTACCCTGATCATCGCGGAGTCCTCCGAAAGGCATGCGCAACCCAAGTATGCGCGTCCGGCATCCGAATCGGCAAGGGCAGGTCGCGTTCGGACGGCGTTGTTCGGTGGCATGCTGGTGGCCGTTCTCCTTCCGGCATTCATCTCGCTCGGGATGTGGCAGTGGCGCAAGGCCGAAACCAAGGTCAACCTGCAGCACGAACTCGATGCCCGCAGTTCGGGATTGCCGGTTGCCATGCCGAGTGAGCCAGTCGACGCCGAATCGCTGCGCTACCGCCGGGTTGTCCTGCACGGCACTTTCGATGCTGCGCGCCAGGTGCTGATCGATAACCGCCTGCATCACGAGCAGGCAGGCTACCACGTCATTACCCCGCTGCGCCTCGCAGGTTCCAACATGCATGTGCTGGTCAATCGCGGGTGGCTGCCTGCCGCTGCCGACCACCGCATCCTTCCCGAGGCTGGCGTACCGAGCGGCAACGTCGAACTGACCGGCATCGCCGTCATCCCCGGGCAGCGCTTCAGGAGCCACCCAGCATCTTGCAGGAGTGAGCTCGTCGAAATGTATAGTGGCC
>CAZGPO010000079.1:0-9388 GCA_964527745.1 uncultured Dechloromonas sp. | reverse complement strand
CGCATGTCGTTGGCGGCCAGGCGCTCGTCGAGTTCGGGCTGGGCGAAGAGGGCGATCTGCAGCAGCTTGGTGGCCTTCGATTCAAGGTTGGAGAGCAGCCGGATTTCCTCCAGCGACTCGGCCGGCATGGCGTGCGCTTCGTCGATCATGATGACCACCCGTTTGCCGGCGGCGTAGCGCTCGACCAGTGCATCCTGCAGCGTGCGGATCATCGAATGCGTGGTCTTGCCGTCGGCGGGAATGCCCAGCTCGTCGGCGATGGCGCCGAGTATCTCGTGGCGCGACAGCGACGGGTTGGCCAGGTAGAGCGATTCGACATCGTCCGGCAGGCGTTCGAGCAGCATCCGGCAGAGCATGGTCTTGCCGCTGCCGACTTCGCCGGTCACCTTGACGATGCCTTCGTCCTGGGTGATGGCGTAGATCAGCGCGTCGAGCGTCGGGCCGCGGTTGGCGCCGGTGAAGAAGAAATCGGTATGCGGGGTGATGCGGAAGGGCGGTTCGCGCAGGCCGAAGTGCTCGAGATAGAGGCTCATGAACGGTGCCAGCTTTCCATGCGGTTGTAGAGGGTGCTGCGGTTGATGCCGAGGCGGCGCGCGGCGCGGCTGACATTGCCGGCGCACAGTTCGAGGGCGGCCTCGATGTAACTGCGCTCCCAGGCGGCGAGTGTCGCGTCGAGGTCGATGCCGGCAGCGGTCTGCAAATGTCGGGTCACCGCCTGCAGGCGCTGTTCGTGGTTGTTTTCGGCTGCCGTGCCGGCACTGTTGCGGTCAACTTCGTCGGAGGTGTCAAATTCGTTCAGTAGTTGGTCCGGTGTGACGGTTTGGCCGGGATGGCGGGCGGTCAGGCGGATAACGATGTTGCGCAGTTCGCGGACGTTGCCGGGAAAGCTGTAGGCGAGCCACAGCGCTTCGGCTGCCTGGTCGAGGGTGAACGGCGAGCATTGGGCCTGCGTCGCATAGAGCTTGCGGAAATGGTCGAGCAGCAGCAGGCGGTCGCGGCCCATGTCGCGCAGCGGCGGCACGCTGATCGTGAATACCGAAAGCCGGTGATAAAGGTCGGCGCGGAAGCGCCCGGCCTTGATTTCCTGGCGCAGGTCGCGGTTGGTGGCAGCGACGATGCGCGCCTTCGAGGTTCGCGTCTGGGTTTCGCCGACGCGCTGGTACTCGCCGTTTTCCAGGACACGCAGCAGTTTGGGCTGGAGGTCGGCCGGCAGTTCGCCGATCTCGTCGAGAAACAGCGTGCCTTCGCCGGCCTCCTCGAAATAGCCGGCCTTGGCGGTCGCCGCACCGGTAAAGGCGCCGCGCGCGTGGCCGAAAAGCGTTGGTTCGAGCAGGCTGGGCGAGATCGCCGCGCAGTTGAGTGCGAGGAAGGGCTGCTGCTGCCGTTCCGTTTGCTGATGCAGGCAGCGACTGGCGACGATATCCTTGCCGCTGCCCGATTCGCCCTCGATCAGGACCGGGAAGCCGAGATTGGCGTATTGCGCCAGTTGCAGGCGCAGGCGCTGCATCGGCAGACTGTTGCCGATCAGCCCGGCGGTGCCGCTGTCCGTTGCCGATTCGTCGTGCGAAAAGCTCAGCGCCTGGCGCAGCAGGGCCAGCAGGTGACCGGGGTCGCAAGGTTTGCCGACAAATTCGACGGCGCCCAGCGTGCGTGCATGACGGGCGTTGTCCTCGCCATTCTGGCCGGAGAGAACGATGATCTTCATCTCCGGCACGTGCGCCAGCAGGTCGCTGATCAGCGCGAAGCCCTCGTCCGGGCGGTGCGGCTGCGGCGGCAGGCCGAGATCGACCAGCGCCAGTTGCGGCGGCTGGCGCAACTGGCGAAGCAGGGCCAGGCAATGCGGGCGGGCGTGGCTGGTGACGACGTCGAACGTTGCCGCGAAGGCGTGGCTCAGCGCATCGCTGATCAGCGGGTCGTCATCGACGATGAGGAGCAGGGGCTTGTTCGACAAATTTGCGGGCGCAATGTTGCGGTAAAGGTCTCGCGCAATTATAGCGAGGCGATGCCGGGGCGATAGTCCGCGATTCTGATAAAATGCGCGGTCGCGCCTTGAGGGAATGAATTTGTCCAACGATATTCTGGTCGATATCCAGAACCTGCACTTCAACTATGACGGACGGCCTGTGCTGCAGGGGATCAACATGAAAATCCCGCGCGGCAAGGTGGTCGCCATCATGGGCGGTTCCGGCTGCGGAAAGACGACGCTGCTGCGCTGCATCGGCGGCCAGTTGCGGCCGACTGCAGGCAGCGTTCGCCTCGAACAGAATCACGTTTCCGAGATGTCGCATGACGAACTCTACCGCCTGCGGCGCAAGATGGGCATGCTTTTCCAGTTCGGCGCGCTATTTACCGATATGACGGTGTTCGAAAACGTCGCGTTTCCATTGCGCGAGCATACCGACCTGGCGGAAGAAATGATCCGCGATCTGGTCCTGATGAAGCTCGAAGCGGTCGGCCTGCGCGGCGCGCATGCGCTGATGCCTGGCGAACTCTCCGGCGGCATGGCGCGCCGGGTATCGCTGGCCCGCGCCGTCGCCCTCGACCCGATGCTGGTCATGTACGACGAGCCGTTCGCTGGTCTCGACCCGATTGCGTTGGGCGTCATCGGGCAGTTGATTCGCAAGCTGAACGACGCGCTCGGCGCGACCTCGATCATGGTCACGCACGACGTGCACGAGTCGCTGATGATCGTCGACTACATTTACTTCGTATCACAGGGCACGATCGTCGCCGAAGGCACGCCGGACGAAATTCGTGCCTCTAAAGACCCTTTCGTCCATCAGTTCGTCAATGCCGAGGTCGAAGGTCCGGTGCATTTCGATTACCCGGCACCGACCGTCGTGCGCGACTTTCTCGAGCGGAGGCCGCGTGCCTGAGTCGTCTTCGCCGATCAGGAAGCTCGGCCATGCGGTCGTCGACCGCGTCTGGCGCATGGGCTTCGCGGCCCGTTTCTTCGTTGCCGTGCTGCGCTATTCGGGTCCATCCTTCCGGCGCCTGCCGCTGACCCTGCGTGAAATCTATTTCAGCGGCGTGCTGTCGCTGCTGATTATCACGGTTTCCGGGCTTTTCGTCGGGTTGGTGCTTGGCCTGCAGGGTTACGAAACACTCCAGCGCTACGGGTCGACCGAAGCACTCGGCGTGCTGGTTGCCCTGTCGCTGACCCGCGAACTGGGACCGGTGGTGGCAGCGCTGCTTTTCGCCTCGCGCGCCGGTTCGTCGATCACCGCGGAAATCGGCCTGATGAAGACCACCGAGCAGTTGAAGGCGATGGATATCATGGCGGTCAATCCGATCGCCCGCGTCGTCGCGCCGCGCTTTTGGGGCGGCGTCATTTCAATGCCGCTGCTGGCGGCGCTGTTTTCGGCGATGGGCGTGTTCGGCGGTTGGTTGATCGGCGTCGTCTTCATCGGCGTCGATGACGGTGCTTTCTGGTCGCAGATGCAGTCCGGCGTCGATTTTCGCTACGACATCTGGAATGGTGTCATCAAGAGTTTTGTGTTCGGCATCGCGGTTTCCGTGATCGCCGTATTCGAAGGCTACGATTCCGTACCAACGGCCGAAGGGGTGTCGCGCGCGATTACGCGCACCGTGGTGACCTCCGCGCTGGCCATACTGGCACTGGATTTCGTTCTGACTTCGTTCATGTTTCGGGGAACCTCATGAACCGTACCGTACTCGACCTCTGGGTCGGAATTTTCGTGGCGATCGGCATTGCCGCTTTTCTGTTTCTGGCGCTCAAGGTCGGCAACCTTTCGTCGGCGCACCTGTCCGAGACCTATGTGCTGCATGCCAGGTTCGATAACATCGGCGGGCTGAAAGTGCGTGGGCCGGTCAAGAGCGCCGGGGTTGTAGTGGGGCGGATCAGCGACATCAAGTTCGATACCGAGACCTACGAAGCGGTGGTGTCCATGGATATCGGTGGCCGCTACCGCTTTCCGAAGGATACATTCGCTTCGATCTATACTTCGGGTCTGCTCGGTGAGCAGTTCATTGGCTTCGATGTCGGCGGCGAAGAGAAGATGCTCAAGCCCGGGGATACGGTGACCAAGACGCAGTCGGCCGTAGTGCTGGAAAAATTGATCAGCCAGTTTCTTTTCAACAAGGCGTCCGAGGGATCGGAGACGAAATGATGAAATCGCGCACGATGAAGCGTCGGGTCACCGCATTGCTGGCTACGGGTCTGCTGATGTCCGGTGGAGCGGCCTTGGCCCAGGGGAACCCGAACGATCCGTACGAAGGCTTCAATCGCGCCATGTTCGCGGTAAACGAAGGCATCGACAAGGTTGCCATCAAACCTATCGCCCAGGCCTACGATTTCGTCACGCCGTTGCCGGTCCGGGCGGGCGTCGGCGATTTTTTCAGTAACATCGCGGATATCCGCAATGCCCTGAACAACACCCTGCAGGGCAAAATGGCGGACGCCGGCAATGACCTCGGCCGCCTGTTGATCAACTCGACGGTCGGTATCTTCGGTCTCTTCGACGTCGCCAGCGAACTCGGCCTCGAGAGGCATGACGAAGACTTCGGGCAGACCCTGGCCGTCTGGGGCTGGGACAATAGCAGTTTCCTATTCTGGCCGGTGGTCGGTCCGAAGACGGTCCGTGATACGGGCGGCCTGGTCGTCGATATCTACAGCGATCCGACCTGGTACACGCTCAACAAGTCGGTCGCTGCCCGCAACAGCCTGGTGGCGCTTCCCTTCGTGGATGTTCGCGCCAGTCTGCTGCCCACCGATAAAGTGGTCGAGGAAGCAGCACTCGACAAGTACGCCTATGTGCGCGACGCCTACCTGCAGCGTCGTCGCAACCAGATTTTTGATGGCCGCCCGCCGCGACTCGAGGATGATTTGGATTGAAATTAATGATGAAAAAACTGATAGCCCTCTTATTCGCCACATTTTTCGCATCAATTGCGCTCGCCCAGGAAGCGCCGGACGTGCTGGTCAAGCGGGTGACCGAGGAGGTGCTGGAGATCGTCCGCAAGGATAAGGAGATCCAGAACGGCGACACTTCGCGCGTTCTCGAACTGGTCGACGCCAAGGTCCTTCCCAATTTCAATTTTCCGCACATGACTGCCCTGGCGGTTGGCAAGGACTGGCGCAAGGCGACCCCGGCGCAGCAGAAGCGGCTGACTGGCGAATTTCAGGAACTGCTGGTCCGCACCTATTCCAATGCGCTGACCAGCTACAAGAACCAGCGGGTCGTCTACAAGCCGTTCAGGATGAACGCCGGCGACACCGACGTGCTGGTCCGTACCGAAGTCGACGAACCGGGGCGCAAGCCGGTGCAACTCGATTACAGCCTGGAAAAGCTCGATGCTGGCTGGAAGGTTTATGACGTGACGGTGGCCGGTATCAGTCTGGTCACCAATTATCGCGACCAGTTCGCGCAGGAAGTCCGCAGTGGCGGCATCGACGGACTGATCCAGTCACTTGTGACCAAGAACAAGTCGTTGCAGGGTAACGTGGCCAAGGCCGACGGCAAATGATCGAACGGCAGGCGCAGCGCCTCGTCGTCAAGGTACCGATGGTCATGGCCAACGCACGCAAGCTGCTCGAAGCCGGTCGTGCCGCCTTGCAGCCAGGCGAACAGATCTTCGACCTCGGCCAGATCGGCGGTGCCGATTCCTCGGCCATCGCTGTCATGCTTGGCTGGCTGCGGGTCGCCAGCCAGTCGCGGTCAACCGTCAGATTTGCCCATATTCCACCAGGCGTGCGCTCATTGGCCGAACTCTACGGCGTCAGCGAACTTCTGCCGCGCGTCTGAGGCGGTAGATGGCTGCTGCGGTTTCAATTGTTGACGTCGTCAAGCATTTCGGCGCGCTAAAGGCATTGGCCGGTGTTTCGCTCGAAATCGTCGAAGGCGAGTTCTTCGGCTTGCTGGGGCCGAACGGCGCCGGCAAAACGACGCTGATTTCGACCCTGGCCGGCCTGGTGCGTGCCGATTCCGGCAGCCTGTCGGTGCTCGGCCACGATGTCGTCAGGGATTATCGCAAGGCGCGCAGCCTGCTCGGCGTCGTGCCACAGGAACTGGTCTTCGACCCGTTCTTTTCGGTGCGCGAAACGCTGCGCATCCAGTCGGGCTATTTCGGTCTGCGCCACAATGACGACTGGATCGACGAAATCCTCGCGAACCTCGATCTGACAGCCAAGGCCAATGTCAACATGCGCCGCCTGTCGGGCGGCATGAAGCGCCGCGTCCTGGTCGCCCAGGCGCTGGTGCACAAGCCGCCGGTGATCGTCCTCGACGAACCGACGGCCGGGGTCGACGTCGAACTGCGCCAGGGCCTGTGGCAGTTCGTGCGCCGCCTCAACAACGAGGGCCACACCATCATCCTGACCACACATTACCTCGAGGAAGCGGAAACCCTGTGCGGGCGCATCGCGCTGATGAAGCAGGGCCGGGTGGTTGCCCTCGACACCACGGCCAACCTGATGGCGGCCCATCCCGGCGGCACGCTGGAAGATGTTTTCGTGCGGACGATGCAGCAATGATCGGTTTCTGGACGCTGTTCTACAAGGAAATGCTGCGCTTCTGGAAGGTCGCCTTCCAGACCGTCGCCGCGCCGGTGCTGACGGCGTTGCTCTACCTGATGATTTTCGGCCATGTGCTGGAAGGGCATGTCCGTGTGCTCGGCGTGCCTTACACCAGCTTCCTGGTCCCTGGACTGGTCATGATGCAAGTGCTGCAGAATGCCTTCGCCAATTCGTCGTCCAGCCTGATCCAGGCCAAGGTGACCGGCTCGATCGTTTTCGTGCTGCTGCCGCCGATTCCCTATGGCGCATTTTTCGCCGCCTACGTGCTGGCCTCCCTGGTGCGCGGCCTGATGGTCGGCGTCGGGGTGCTCGTCGCTACCGTCTGGTTTGCCGAACTGCATGTCGTCGCGCCGTTCTGGGTTCTGGCCTTCGTCGTGCTCGGCGGGGCGATCCTCGGCGCCATGGGCATGATAGCCGGCCTCTGGGCCGAAAAGTTCGACCAGCTGGCCGGCTTCCAGAATTTTCTGATCATGCCGCTGACCATGCTGTCCGGTGTTTTCTATTCGATCCACAGCTTGCCTGCATTCTGGCAGCGCGTGTCGCATTACAATCCCGTCTTTTACATGATCGACGGCTTCCGTTACGGCTTTTTCGGCGTCTCCGACGTGGCGCCCGAAATCAGCCTGGCGGTGGTCGTTGCCTGTTTCGTGGCCGTGTCGGTGCTGACGCTCGGCTTGCTGAAGCGGGGCTGGAAACTGAGAGCCTGAACAATGAATCCTGAACACATCAAGCAACTGATCCGTGCCGGCATGGCCTGCGACTACCTCGAACTCGATGGCGACGGCCAGCACTTCGAGGCCATCATCGTCAGCGGCGAATTTTCCGGCAAGAACCGCGTCCAGCGTCAGCAACATGTTTACGGCACGCTGAAAGAGAAACTGGCCAGCGGCGAATTGCACGCCATTTCGTTCAAGACGCTGACTCCCGAGGAATGGAGCGCCCAGCGTGGATAAGTTGCTGATTCAGGGCGGCACCGCTCTTTCCGGCGAAGTCGCCATCTCGGGCGCCAAAAACGCCGCGCTGCCGATTCTCTGTGCCTCATTATTGACCGCCGAGCCGTTGCATTTCACCAACGTGCCGCGGCTCAAGGATATTTCGACGATGATGCGCCTGCTCGGCGACATGGGTGTCGGTGTGACGCTGGATGGTATCGACGGCCTGGTCCTCGATGGTGGCGGGCTGAACAATCCGGTCGCCTCCTACGAGATGGTCAAGACCATGCGCGCGGCGATCCTCGTCCTCGGGCCGCTGGTCGCGCGCGGCGGCGAGGCGCGGGTTTCGCTGCCCGGCGGTTGCGCGATCGGCGCGCGGCCGGTCGATCAGCATATCAAGGGTCTGCAGGCGATGGGCGCCGAAATCACGGTCGAGCAGGGCTACGTCCATGCCAAGGCGACCCGGCTGAGGGGCGCGCGCATCTGTACCGACATGGTCACCGTGACCGGCACCGAGAACCTGATGATGGCGGCCTGTCTCGCCGACGGCGAAACGATCATCGAGAATGCCGCGCGCGAGCCGGAAGTGGTCGATCTGGCCAATTGCCTGGTCAGCATGGGCGCCCGCATTTCGGGCGCCGGCACCGACGTCATTCGCATTCAGGGTGTCGACCAGTTGCATGGGACGAGCCACGCCATCATGCCGGACCGCATCGAAACCGGTACCTACCTGTGCGCTGCCGCCGCCACCGGCGGCAATATCCGCTTGCTGAAGACCTCGGCAGCCTATCTCGATACCGTGGTCGACAAACTGATGGATGCCGGTTGCGAAATCACCGTCGAGCGCGACGCCATCCGCCTCGCCGCGCCGCCGCGCCTGAAGGCGGTGAGTCTGCGCACGGCGCCGTACCCGGCTTTTCCGACCGATATGCAGGCGCAGTTCATGGCCATCAACTGCATCGCCGACGGCGTGGCGACCATCCGCGAAACGATTTTCGAAAACCGCTTCATGCACGCCAACGAGCTGGCACGTCTTGGTGCCGACATCCAGATCGAAGGCAGCAACGCCATCGTCCGCGGCGTCGATCATCTCGAGGGAGCGACGGTCATGGCCACCGATCTGCGCGCCTCGGCCTCGCTGGTCATTGCCGGCCTCGTGGCGCGTGGCGAAACGCTGATCGACCGCATTTATCATCTCGATCGCGGTTACGAGCACATTGAAGAGAAGCTGTCCAAACTCGGTGCGCTGGTCAGGCGCGTGCATTGATTACGGCCGATTTTCGCGGTTGACCGCAACAGGCGCCGTAATTCGGCAAAAAATGCTTTGCATATTTCAATCCGTGCCCCATACTCCGAAGCTCGGGATTTCCAGGCAGTGTTTTGTTCCTGCGCCGTATCACGGTTAGTCAGCTCCTCGGTCTTGGTTCTCGTATGTGTTTGTTTGGGTGAAAACCCGTTAATTTTTTCCAAGGAAGCTATAAATGGCAACTGGTACCGTCAAGTGGTTCAACGACTCCAAAGGTTTTGGTTTCATCTCCCCGTCCGAAGGTGGTGAAGACCTCTTCGCTCACTTCTCCGCGATTCAAGGCAACGGTTTCAAGACCCTGGCCGAGAACCAGAAGGTGACCTTCGACGTCGTCACCGGCCCGAAGGGCAAGCAGGCTGCAAACATCCGCCCGGCTGAATAAGTCACGGCGTAGCCTGTATCGAGAAAGCCCGGTTCGCCGGGCTTTTGTTCGTGTACGCGGCTGCCAGGCGGCTTTGCAGTAAAATCAGCCTTTTATCAAACGTATATTCCGTGACGACCATCACCATCGCCCTCTCCAAGGGCCGCATTTTTGACGAAACCCTGCCGCTGCTGGCTGCGCCGGGGATCGTTCCGACCGAGAACCCGGCAACCTCGCGCAAGCTGATCATCGAG
>CAZGPO010000078.1:0-9436 GCA_964527745.1 uncultured Dechloromonas sp. | reverse complement strand
CGACGCGGCGCTCTACTGGGCCAAGCAGAACGGGCGCAACCGGATCGCCAGTTACAGTACGCTGGTGGCTGCCGGGCGGCTTGGCGCCAAAAGTTCCAGGTAAGCCCCTCCAGCACATAATCCGCCGTCAGTACACGGCGCCTACAAACTGTTGCAATCCGTTACTTGAATCGGTAGCTGGAGACCGCTATCTTGAACACATGTGCTGAACCCTCCCAGCCTAGGCGACCAGACCTCTCACCCTCCCAAACCCGGTCGCCTTGAAAGCCCCTTGCCCCCCTCAAGGGGCTTTCGCCTTTTTGCAACAGCAAAAGGGCAATATTAGACAAACATAAACTAATTGTTGCGGCGCAGCAATTTCATGCCCTATAATCAATCCGTCTCCTCCTCCAGTCTTCTGGATGGATTTAAGCCCGCACCAGTCACCTGATGCGGGCTTTTTTTTCGAGCTCCAAAGCAACCTGCCGGCAATCAGATGATACTGGCGAGCTTGGCTTTCGGTCCCGGCGGATGTTTGATGAAGAACTGGCGCACGCCGCGGACGATGGCATCGGCGAGTTTGTCCTGATAGGCGTCGTCATTGAGGCGGCGTTCCTCTTCAGGGTTGGAGATGAAGGCAGTTTCGATCAACGCCGAGGGAATGTCCGGTGCCTTGAGCACTGCAAAACCAGCTTGCTCGACATGTGCCTTGTGCAGCGTGTTCACCGAGCCGATTTCGCCGAGCAGGTATTTGCCGAGTTTCAGGCTGTCGCTGATCGTGGCCGTCTGCGACAGATCGAGCAAGGTGCGTGCAAGGAACAGATCCTTGGCACTGAGGTTGACGCCGCCGACCAGATCGGCGTCATTCTCGCGCTGCGCCAGCAAGCGGGCCTGGGTGCTCGATGCCCCGCGCTCGGACAGCACGAAGACCGACGAACCGCGGGCATCGGGCTTGACCCAGGCATCGGCGTGAATCGACAGGAAGAGGTCGGATTGCACGCGCCGCGCTTTCTGGACGCGCATCTGCAAGGGCACGAAGAAATCGGAATCGCGCGTCAGCACGGCGCGCATGTTCGGCTCGGCATCGATACGCGTCTTGAGCCGCTTGGCGACTGCCAGCGTGACATTTTTTTCGTAGGTACCGCGACGCCCGACCGCACCGGGGTCCTCGCCGCCGTGTCCGGGGTCGAGGGTGATCGTCACCATCCGGTCGACGATCGGCCTGCCCGACTTGCGGGTGGTGCGTATCTCCGGCGCCTCGCGGGCGGCAGCCGTTTCGGTTTTCTTGTTGGGTGATTCCGCCCGAGCCGGCCCAGAGTCGAGTTTCAGCGGCTCGACAGCATCCTTGCGCCCTTCGAGTAGCGCCATCAGGGGATCTGGCGCTTCCAACGGATAGACATCGAGCACCAGCCGGTGACCGTATTCACCGATCGGTTTAAGCTCGAAGACCTGCGGTGTCACCTTGGACTTGAGTTCCATGACCAGGCGCACGACGCCCGGCTTGTAGCGGCCGGCGCGCAACAGCTTGATGTTGGGGTCGTCAGCCGCCACCTTGCGCGCCAGACTGTCGAGCACGCTGTTGAATTCGACGCCTTCGATATCGACGACCAGACGATCCGGATTCTCGATCGTGAAATGGGTGTATTTGAGTTGCGCGTCGCATTCGAGCGTCACCCGCGTATAGTCGGCGGCTGGCCAAACCCGGACCGACAGGACCGATGGGCGCGACGTCACTGCACCGGCCAGCGGCGAAACAGAGAGGATCAGCGTGGCGCCGGCATATCGCAGGAGTTGTCGGCGCCCAATGCTGTGTTCACGATTTTTATGCATTGTGCCCCTTTCGCTGTGCTGGCCACGGCTTCGAGGCGACGCCCGGACCCGGCATGGTGCAGGCAGAGCCGCAGGTCTGGTGCCGGAACGCAGCCTTGAGCGCGGTCCGGCCATTCGACCAGGCAGACTGCATGTTCATTGAAGTATTCATCGAAGCCCGCATCGAGAAACTCCTGAGGTGACTCGAAACGATAAAAATCAAAGTGATATAAGTATAAGCTCGAAACTACGTAAACTTCAACCAGAGAATAGGTCGGACTTTTTACCGGCCCCTGATGGCCGAGCGCCCGGATCAGCGCGCGCGCCAGCATCGTCTTTCCGACACCGAGATCGCCTTCGAGATAAATCACCAGTCCAGGATGCATGGCCGGCGCCAGCAGTTGCCCCAGGCGCTGCGTCGCGGCCTCGTCGGACAAGGGAAAAACGGCGGTAACATCGGGGTTATGCACGATCTGGACTCCACATTGGATGATGCGGCACTGAAGGAAGCCATCCGCCAGGCCGGCAGGGAACTGGGCTTCGCGGCCATCGGCTTCGCGCGCGCCGATACGAGCAGCGCCGGGTCCCATCTGCGCGACTGGCTGGCGGCCGGCCACCACGGCGAAATGGATTATATGGCCCGCCATGCCGAATTGCGCGCCAACCCGCAACAACTGCACAGCGGAACGGTCACTGTTATTTCTGTTGCGGTCGACTATCTGCCGCATGGAAAAATCGTCGACGACCCCGATCAGGCGGCGATCTCGCGCTACGCGCAGGGCCGCGACTACCACAAGGTCGTGCGCCAGCGGCTGCAACGACTGGCCGACGCAATCGAACATCTGGCCGGGAAGTTCGGCTATCGCGTGTTTTCGGACTCGGCACCGGTTCTGGAAGTGCATTTCGCGCAGCAGGCAGGTCTCGGCTGGCGCGGCAAACATACGCTGTTGCTGTCGCAGCAAGGCTCCTGGCGCTTTCTCGGCGAAATTTTCTGTGATTTGCCACTGCTGCCCGACGCGCCGCTCGACGATCACTGTGGGACCTGCAATGCCTGCCTCGACGCCTGCCCGACCCGGGCCATCATCGCGCCCTACCAAGTTGATGCGCGGCGCTGCATTTCCTACCTGACCATCGAACTGACCGGCGCCATCCCCGAGGAATTCCGGCCGCTGATCGGCAATCGCATCTACGGCTGTGACGACTGCCAGCTGTGTTGCCCGTGGAACCGCTTCGCGCAATTGGGCGACCCTGAATTCGCACCCCGCCTCGGACTGGATGCCGCACGGCTGGCAGCGCTGTTTGCCTGGAGCGAGGCGGAGTTCAACGAGCGGCTGGCCGGCAACCCGATCCGCCGTATCGGCCATGAACGCTGGCTGCGCAATATCGCCGTAGCGCTGGGCAACGCGCTAAACTCGAACGAAACCCGCGCCGCGCTGGCCAGCCGTGCCAGCCATGTGTCACCGCTGGTGCGCGAACATGTGGCGTGGGCGCTGGCCCGGCTGCAATCTACCAGCTTGGCCCCTGCGCCCCAGGCATGAAGCGGATCGGCGCAATCTCGGCCTTGTCGAGCGCCAGCTTCTTGTGGATCCGCGCCGCCATTTCCTCGCGCTTCGGCAGAGGGCAATCGTAAATTTCGTCGAGCAGGTTGCGTAAACGCAACAGCCAAACGTGCGTCAGCTCGGCCAACGCCGAGTAGAAGGGCGTATTGCAGTTCATGGCGACACGCGCGGCAAAATCTGGAAACCAGTAGCCGACATGCTCATCGATGAAATTTGCCAGTTTTTCGCCGTCGACCGCAGCATTTTGCAAAACATGGTGCAGATAGTGGAGTTGCAGCACCAGATGGTCATCGTAACGGCTTCGCCAGTCGGTCACCTGGAAACCCGCGGCGGCATAGATTTCGCGCAGTTCGAACATCGGCTGCTGGCAGGCCAGATGGTCGTCGTCGAGCCACACCGACTCGTAGGGCGAAGCACCCAAACTGTTGTTGAGATAGATTGCGGCGAAATCGGCGGCCAACTCGTCGAGCGTCTGCGGCGGCAAGTCGTCTGGCAGCCCGGCGAGCGCCTGCGCCATATTGGCGTGGGCCAGTTCGGCCATTGCATCATCCGCTGCAAGGGCCAGACCGGCGGGAAAATCGACAGCTTTCAGCGCCTTCAGCGTTTGCGCATCAAGCTCGCGGTCATGCAGGCGAATGAGCTGTTCAAGGTCTTCAAGCAATGCATCACGGAATTCGGCTTGCAATGGGTCGCTCCTCGCTGGGCAAGTATAGGTCTGCCCATTTTACAGGCCGGTCAGGAAAAAACAGAAACCTTGCCGCAAAGGCTCATGCAGCGGCTGCGTGACACTCGAGGTAATGCTTGAGAACGCTTTTGAGCACGGCTGCATGTTTCAGATTGCCGGTTTCCTGCGCATGTTTTATGTCGTCGATGATCATGCGCTTGATGCGTTTCTCGCCGTTTGCCCCATGGACGAGGTAGCTGCCCAATTCCACAGCCACCATTTCCGGAATATTTTCATGCTCAGCGATGGCGAGGATTTCGTCTTCGGTCAGATCCGACAGTTCGATACAGTCTTGAATCGTCAACATGATGATGCTCCCGTCTGTATATGACTTATAGGATTAATTAGGACGCGGGTATCGGGAAATTGCATTGACCTGAAACAAGCTTGGCCAATATACCCTTGGCAAACTTGGCGAATCACAGCATTGGACGGCTACGATCCGCGCACCATTCGCTCCATGAACCTGCGTAAAGACGCGATCCGGACAAACCGGAAATCTCCATCGCCAGCATGCCGAGACAGGCTGATACGCCGGAACCGCACATGTGCACGACCCTTTCTGGTGGCGTTCCGGCCAGTACCGCCAGCCACTCTTCACGCAGTTCTTCGGCCGGTTTAAGGCAACCGTCGGCACGCAAATTGTCGCGGAAAAAGCGGTTGACCGCACCGGGGATATGGCCGGCGACCGGATCGAGGGTCTCGTTCTCGCCGCGGAAACGATCCGCGCTGCGCGCATCGACAAGGTGCATTTGCGACGTGGTGAGAAACTTCTGCACGTAACCGGCATCGACCAGGCAATCGCGCTCGTTAGCCACGAAGTTTGCCGGACGCAAGGTCGGCAGCACTGACGTCAGCGGCTGCCCCGCAGCCTGCCAGGCCTGTAACCCGCCATCGAGCAACGCCACCCGGTCGTGCCCGAGCCAGCGCAGCAAGAGCCACAGGCGGCTGGCAATCATGCCTTGCGTATCGTCGTAAACCACGACTTGAGTCTGCGGCCCGACGCCGATCTCGCCCAGACGGGCAGCCAGTTTTTCAGGATCGGGCAACGGATGGCGGCCATTGCTGCCGGTCATCGGGCCGGACAGGTCGAGGTCGCAATGCAGGAAGGCGGCGCCTGGAATGTGTGCCTCGCCATAGACCCGCTCGCCATAGCCGGTGTCGGACAACTGGTGACGAACATCGACAATCAGCCAGTCCGGATCGTCCGCATGGGCGGACAACGTCGCAACGTCGACCAGCGTTGTGTAACTCAAGCTGCCGAATCCAGCCAGGCCGCCGCTTCCTCCGCATTGTCGAAGACCTCGACATCGGCATTGACGAAGGTCTGCGACAACCAGGCGCTCCAGGTTACCCACTGACTGTCACTGACCACCGCGATGCGCTTGAAGTCGTTGGCATGGGCACGCGCAAACTTGATGTCTTCCCACGCAACGTCGATGGTCAGCCCGGCCATCTGGCTGAGGTCGAACAGCAGATCGACCGGTCCCTCGAACCGGACCTTGTAATTGACGGCTTCCTCGAACTCCCGGTAATCGGCCAGCGCGAACTCGCCGAACACTGAAACGCTGACACGGTGGGGTTGTTGGTCGATGACGATCATTGCGAATCTCCGCTGTTGTTTGCTGCCAGTTTAATCCTGTTCGACCGGGCTGGCGCGGGAAAAATGCGTCGCCGCGACGCCGGACAGGATGATCAGGACGATGGCGAGCCAGGACGTAGCGCGCAGTACCTCACCCCAGAAAAGCACTCCGAACAAACTTGAAAATATCACCGTGCTATAGGCCAGCGCTGCCGAGAGCAGCGTCTTGCCGCGCGTGTAGGCCCGTGTCATGGCTAGTTGGGCGGCCGTAGCAAAACTGGCAACACCGAGCAAAAGCAGGCCGCTGCGCAGGTCTACCGCATGCATTTCGCCGAACAGCAGCCAGAGGCCGGCACAGACGGAAGAAACCAGCGAAAAATAGAACACCGTGCGGGCTTCCGGCTCGCCGCGCGCCCCCAGTTCGCGTACGCTGAAGTAGGCCATGCCAGCCAGCACGCCAGAGCCGAGACCAATCAGTCCTGCGCTGAGCTGATCGGCATGCAGCGTCGGTCGCAGTAACAAAACCACGCCAAGCAACCCGAGCAGCAAGGCGCCGAGGATGCCGGCGGTCATCCGCATCCCGGCCAGCGCCAGATAGATGGCGAGGAAGATTGCCGACGTGTAGTTGAGCGTCACCGCCGTCGCCAGCGGCAATTGCGTAATCGCGTAAAAGTAGGTGAACAGCGCCAAAAAGCCGACTACCCCACGGCTGATCTGCCAGCGCCAGTGCGGCGTTGCCAGCGTCACGCCGCGCAGGCGCACCACCGCAAACATGATGAACAACGATATGAAAGCGCGGTAGAAAGTGATCTCGACCGGCGAATGGGTTTCCGCGACCAGCTTGACGCAGACACCCATGCAGGCGAATAGCAGGCTGGCGACCAACATCCAGAGGGATTGCATCGATGGACGGCTCGAAAAGTTGAAGGGCGGCGCATTGGACCGGCATTGCCGGTCCAATGCTGCAGTACGCTAGAGTCGGCCCTGTATGATCCGGCGGTAGAACTCGTGAAAGTGCTGCATGCCATCTTCCATCGGGCTCTGATACGGGCCGACCTCGTTGCGCCCTTCCTTCATCAGCGCATAACGGCCACGATCCATGCGCTCGCCGATCTCGTCGTCCTCGATCGCCGTTTCCATGTAGGCAGCGCGCTCGGCGGCGATGAAATCGCGCTCGAAATCGACGATTTCCTCGGGATAATAGAACTCGACGACATTGAGCGTCTTGTTCACGTCCTGCGGAATCAGCGTCGACACGACCAGCACGTGCGGATACCACTCGACCATGATGTTCGGGAAATAGGTCAGCCAGATCGCCCCATGTTCGGGCGTCTTGCCCTCGACGCCATAGATGTCGAGGACCGCCTTCTGCCAGCGCTCGTAGGCCGGAGAGCCCGCTTTTTTCAACGCCGTGATGCCGACCCGTTGTACCGAATACCAGTCGCCGAACTGCCAGGTCAGATCATCGCAGGTGACAAAATTACCCAGCCCCGGGTGAAACGGCACGACGTGGTAATCCTCCAAGTAAACCTCGATGAAGGTTTTCCAGTTGTAGTTGCACTCGTGAATCTCGACGTGATCGAGTTTGTAGCCGGCAAAATCGAGTGCGCCGGCGACCTTCATGCCAACCAAATCGGCCGTGGCCGAGCGCGGCCCCTTGAAGAGCAGGCCATTCCAGTTTTCCAGCTTGGCCTTGTTCAGGTTCAGGCAGGGATTCTGCGGAAAATGCGGCGCACCGATAAGTTGACCGCCGGTGTCGTAGGTCCAGCGGTGGACCGGGCAGACGATGTTGCCCTGCAGACGACCAGAACCCTGCAGCATGATGGCCTGGCGATGACGACAGACATTCGACATCTGCCAGAAGCCCTCGGCACCACCATTGAGCAACAACTGACCGTGATCGCGCCATTCCAGCGACCGGTAATCGGCCGCTTCGGGCACCATCAACTGATGGCCGACATAACCGGGTCCGGCATCGAAGAAGAGCTTCTTCTCCAGCTCGAAGATCTTTTCGTCGAAATACCAGTCAACCGGCAGTTGGGAAACTGCGGGGGTCAAACGGGACAAGGTCGCCACGTCAGACATTCCACGCTCCAGCGAGATAAAGGTATGAATTTTACCCCTCCATCAATTTGACCTGAAGCCCCCTGTTAGGGTATTTTCACTTGTTTCCCCGAACCCGGTTGATATGCATCAATCCCCCGTCGACGACATGAAATTCGAGGCTGCCCTGGCAGAACTCGAAAACCTCGTGCACAGCATGGAAGATGGCAAGCTCGAACTCGAAGCGTCAATTGCCGCCTACCGCCGCGGCATGGAACTCATGAAACATTGCCAGGCCCAGCTGGCCGATGCCGAACAACAGATTCGCGTGTTCGAAAATGGCCAGTTCAAGGAAGTCGACCGCAGCCTGCAGGAAATCCCCAGCGCGGACAGCAGCCCGGAGGCCGGGTGACTTCCGAGGCCTTTGCCGACTGGATGGCTGCCACGCAGGATCGCGTCGAAACCGCGCTCGCCTGCCATCTGCCAGCCGCCGACAGCATCCCGGCGCGTCTCCACGACGCCATGCGCTACGCCGCGCTGGGCGGCGGCAAGCGCGTGCGGCCGCTGCTCACCTTCGCCGCCGGCGAACTGACCGGTGCCACAGCGGAACGGCTCGATATCGCGGCCTGCGCCGTCGAACTGATTCACACCTATTCGCTGGTTCATGACGACCTGCCGTGCATGGATGACGACGTACTGCGCCGTGGCCGGCCGACCTGTCACGTCGAATTCGACGAGGCGACCGCCCTGCTGGTCGGCGACAGCCTGCAGACGCTGGCCTTCGAACTGCTGGCCGGCCAGCCCGCCGACAACCCAATCCGCCAACTTGAAATGATCGCCCTGCTGGCCCACGCCAGCGGTTCGCGCGGCATGGCCGGCGGCCAGGCGATCGACCTTGGTGCGGTCGGCAAGCCGCTGACCCAGCCCGAACTGGAACTGATGCACGCACTGAAAACCGGCGCCCTGATCCGCGCCGCCGTGCTGCTTGGCGCCCTCGCCGGCGAGCCACTCGCGGCCGACGAACGGCTGAATCTCGACCGTTTCGCCAAGCGCGCCGGTCTGCTCTTTCAGGTCGTCGACGACATTCTCGACTGCACGGCCAGTACCGCCACGCTGGGCAAGACCGCCGGCAAGGACGAGGCCGCCGAAAAGCCGACCTACGTCAGCTTACTCGGCCTCGACGCCGCCCGCGCCTATGCCGACCAACTGCGCAGCGACGCCCTCGATGCGCTGACCATTTTTGGCGAGCGCGCCACCCGCCTGACCCAACTGGCCGATTTCATCTGCCACCGGCAATTCTGAAATGAGCACCGCCTTGCTTGAAACCATCAACAGTCCGGCCGACCTGCGGCGCCTGGAGCGCAAACAGTTGCCGCAACTGGCCACCGAACTGCGTGCCTTTCTGATCGACTCGGTGGCACAGACCGGTGGCCATCTGTCGTCCAACCTCGGTACCGTCGAGCTGAGTATCGCCCTGCATGCCGTCTTCAACACGCCGGAAGATCGGCTGGTCTGGGATGTCGGCCACCAGTGCTATGCCCACAAGATTCTGACCGGGCGCCGCGATGGCATGAGCAAGTTGCGCATGCACGGCGGCGTTTCAGGCTTTCCCAAGCGCTGCGAAAGCCCCTACGACACTTTCGGCGTCGGCCATTCCTCGACCTCGATCTCGGCCGCCCTCGGCATGGCGCTGGCCGCCAAGCACAAGGGCGAAGCGCGCAAGGCGATCGCCATCATCGG
>CAZGPO010000077.1:262-9667 GCA_964527745.1 uncultured Dechloromonas sp. | reverse complement strand
ACTGGTTCAAGCAGAACGCCTCGCGGCTCGGCGGCATCAACCAGAACATGGTGGTGTCGTGGCCGGCACGCATCAAGGACAAGGGTGCCCTGCGCGAGCAGTTCGTGCACGTCATCGACGTCGTGCCGACCATCCTCGAGGCGGCGGGCCTCAAGGCGCCGGAGATGGTGGATGGCATCAAGCAGGCGCCGATCGAGGGCACCAGCTTCGCCTACACCTTCGACCCGGCCAACGCCAAGGCGGCATCGCGGCACAAGACCCAATACTTCGAGATGATGGGCCAGTGGGCGCTCTATGACGACGGCTGGCTCCTCAGCACCAAGGCCAACCGCGCGCCGTGGCAAGCCTTTGGCGCGGCCAACCCCGATCCGCTGAACAACCAGGTGTTCCAGCTCTACAACCTGGGCAAGGACTTCAACCAGACCGAGGACATCGCCGCGCAAAACCCGCAAAAGGTCAAGGAGATGCGCCAGAAGTTCCTAGCTGAAGCGAAGAAGCACCAGGTCTTGCCGCTGGATGCTTCGGTGGCGGGCCGTATCGTCGCGCCGCGCCCGAACATTACCGCCGGGCGCAGCGAGTTCGTCTATACGCGGCCGATGGTCGGATTGCCGCAGGGCGATTCGCCAAATATCCTGAATACGTCATACACCATCACGGCGGACATTGAAGTCCCGCAGGCTGGGGCCGAGGGCATGATCCTGACCTCGGGTGGGCGTTTTGCCGGCTACGGCTTCTACCTCCTCAAGGGCAAGCCGGTGTTTCTGTGGAACCTGGTCGACCTCAAGCGCATCAAGTGGGAAGGCACCGAGGCACTTACCCCTGGCAAGCACACGCTCGAGTTCGACTTCAAGTACGACGGTCTCGGTGTCGGCACCCTTGCGTTCAACAACATGAGCGGTCTCGGCCGGCCAGGCACCGGCGTGCTGAAGGTGGACGGCAAGGCGGTGCAGACCATCACGATGGAGAAAACGTTGCCGATGATCCTGCAGTGGGACGAAGCCTTCGATATCGGTTCCGACACGCTGACCGGCGTGAACGACGCCGACTACAAGCCGCCCTTCCCGCTGACCGCCAGGCTCGACAAGCTGACGATCAAGGTCGACCGGCCGCAGCTGTCGCCCGAGGACATCAAGAAACTGGAAGCGGCGACGCGCAATAACAAGGCGAGTGAATGATGCGCTGATGAGCCCTTCCCGAATCCCCGCCAGCCTTCGGGCTCGGGGGCTTCGGGTACTTATCTCTCATTGAACAGGAGTTGATTATGCTTACAAAAGTCCTTCTTCCGGCGTTACTGGTGGCTTTCCTTGGCGGTTGCGTCAGCCAGGGCACATATAACCAGGAAGTCCAACAAGCCAACACCTACGCTGCCCAGAGCCGTACCTATCAGGCACTCAGCGCCCAGTTGCAGAAGGAAATCCAGGCCGATCAGGTGCGCATCAAGGAGCTTCAGGGGCAACTGACGGTGACGCTGGTCGACGAAATCCTCTTCGCTTCGGGCAGTGCCGAGATGCATGCGCAAGGGCGCGCCACGCTGGAAAAGATCGTCGGTACGCTGCAGAGCGTTCCCGACAAGCGCATCAACGTCCGCGGCTACACCGACAACGAGCCGATCGGCCCGGCGCTGCGTGCGCGCTATCCGAGCAACTGGGAACTGTCGACCGCGCGCTCCAGCGACGTCGTGCGTTTCCTCCAGGCCAAAGGTATCGACCCGAAGCGGCTGGAGGCTTCCGGCTACGGCGAATATCAGCCGGTCGCCCCCAACACGACGCCGGCCGGACGCAAGGAAAACCGCCGCATCGAAATCGTCCTCACCGACATGAAGTTTTAATCAATATGCGCGGGGGGTCTCCGCGCATTTCGTCCAAGTTGAAAAGGGGGCAGGAAATGAAGTTACTGAAACGCACGGCGGGCCTGCTGGTCACCGCCATCTGGCTGGCAAACCCGGCCTACGCGCAAAATATCGGGAAAAGCTCCGTAAATGAAGCGGCGGCGGCCAAGGCTCTTCAAAGCGCCATGACACCGGGCGAAGGACAGAAAAAACTCACCCCCATGATCGGGACTTTCGACGTCAAGATCCGAACCTGGGTCTCCCCCGCCAGCCAGCCCGTTGAATCCACGGGAACCATGGTCAGTGCCTGGGTTCTGGATGGACGTTATATCCAGTCGATGCTGGCCGGTGAAGTGGGAGGTGCGCCGTTCAGCGGGATTGGCTACATCGCCTACGACAACGTAGACAAAATCTATCAGACGGCATGGATGGACACGGGAAGCACCGGCATGATCTGGTACAAGGGCAACATGGACGCGTCCGGCAAGTCCGCGATCATGAAGGCGAATGTTGCGAATCCGCTCACGGCCAAGCCCACGCCTCTTGAATTACGCCTGACGATCGAAAGTGACGGCAGCCACGTAACCGAAATCTGGGGCAAGGGACTGAGTGCCAAGATGTTCAAGCTGATGGAACTCCGCTACACGAAGGTGAAGTAATGAATAGTCAGGAAAAGGAGTCGAAAATGAAGCCCATGGATTTGCACAAGAGCCTCCCCGTGAGGGCCTTGCTGGTGGCGCTGGCGCTGATCACCGTGACCGAGCCCGCTTGGGCGATCTTCGGCGTCTGGCGCAGAGCGGCGGTGCGTACCGCTGTGGTCGTGGGCACTGTGGGCGCCACCGAAGCGGCTGCCGCCAGCGCCAACGCGCGTGCCTCACAGGAGGCAACTGCTGCAGCGGCTGCCCAGCAATCCGCCGCCGCCTCCGCCGCCGCTGCCCAACAAGCGGCGGCGTCGGCGTCTGTTGCCGCGAACCCGCCAAAGTCGCCGCAGCAGAAACTCCGCGAACTGCAGTCGCTGTACGACCAGCAACTGATCACCGCGAGCGAGTACCAGGCATCGAAGCAGAAAGTTCTCAACGAAATGACCCAGTGAGATGGCTTGCATGAAGGCGCATCGGCCAGAAGCGCTCATGCAAATTCAACGACAGAAGGAAAGTAAGCAAAATGAAACTTCGACGCAATCTCCTGAAAACGGTCCTGTTGGCTGCAGCTGTCGCCCCCTTGAGCGCCGTGTTCAACCCGGCTGCCGCAGTCGAGAGCAAGGTGCAACTGATGTTTGTGCAAAGCGCGGACAGCCTGAAGGCTGACGACAAGACCTTGCGCCTGGTCAACGCATCGCCGCAAACCATCTACTTTGCGGATCGACCGGTACGGGTGGCGGGGCACATCACGATGGCGGATTACCTCAAGGAGTGGACTGCTGCGGCCGGCCCGAACAACTTCAGCAAAACCCCGCCCAACGCGACGCTGTCGGTTTATGAACCGGGCAAGGAAGGAAATACGCTGACCGTAGTCGAAATCAGCCAACCGGTCATCGAGGGACGTGATCTGGTTTACCGTTACAAGGTGCTTGAAGGCAAAGTGCCCGCCACGGGTGGGCCGACATCGTTGTTCATCGACTGGATTGGCCCGGGTGGTGGCGTGGGTCCCGGTTTTCATGGTGTGGGCGTCGGCCGTCGCGGCGTCGGATGGCGCTGAGGAGAAGTGTGCCTATCGCCGTGTGGTACAGACGCCATAGGCTGGTCCCGCAATCCTGATCGAAACGGAGAAACATCATGAAAACGCATCTCTCGATATTTGCCGCTGCCCTCTGCCTCGCTGCGCCGCTGGCCGGTGCCACCGAGTTTTCCTGGGATCCGTTGAAGGATGTCGAGAGCGTTTTGCCCGAAGGCGTGCCCAATGAGGGCAAGATCATTCAGGCCCGCCATCAGGTCCGCGAAATGTCGCAGGATGCGCTGGCCTCGCTCTACGAGATCCTGCCCGGTGCCCGGCGCGCCATCGAGCGTTCGGCCGGCTATGCGGTGTTCAGCACCTTCGGGGTCAAGCTCTTCTTCGCCGGCGGCACGACGGGCAAGGGCATGGTCGTCAACAAGCGCACCGGCCGCCAGACCTTCATGAAGATGGCCCAGGTGCAGGGCGGCCTCGGTTTCGGGGTGAACAAGAACCGGCTGATCTTCGTCTTCGCCAACGAGCAGGCGTTGAGCAACTTCATCAACCAGGGCTGGGAATTCGGTGCTCAGGCCAACGTCTCGGCGATGGCCGGCGGCCAGGGCGGCATGTTCACCGGCGCCGCCGCGATCGCCCCCGGCGTCTATCTGTATCAGCTCACCGATACCGGGCTGTCGGCGACGCTCACCGTCTCGGGCACCAAATTCTTCAAGGATGGTGATCTCAATTGAGGCCTGTTGCGGTCAACGGTGATTTTGTGGCGAATTCCAAGGAGATGCCGCCGTCGGTTCCGTACGCCCGAAGTGGCATCTGGTAGCCATCGACGACCCTGGTGGCGCAATGAAATGATCCCAACCAACGAGTGAAGCAAATCGAACATGAACGAAACAGCAAAAGGACTTGTCGCGGTATTTGCGCTTGCGAGCTCCATTTTTGGTATTAGCGGCTGCGAAAAGAAGGCCGACCCCATTGCCGCTGCCCAGGTGGCGGACAAGAAGGCTGATATCCCCGCGCCGGGCATCGTCGAAACCAAGGCCATCGCCGAAGAAGCCTTCATCTACGGCCTGCCGCTGGTGATGAATTACGCGGTGATGCAGGAATTCGTCGTCGACAAGAATTCCGGCCAATACAAGGCGCCGTTCAACACCATCAGCAACGAAGCGCGCGTCTTCACCTACAAGGACACCGCGGTCGTCACGCCGAACAGCGACACGCCCTATTCCATGCTCTGGCTCGACCTGCGCGCCGAGCCGATGGTCATCTCGGTGCCGGCCGTGGAAAAGAAGCGCTACTACTCGGTGCAGTTGACCGACGGCAACGCCTACAACTACGGCTACATCGGCAGTCGCGCCACAGGCAGCGAGCCGGGCGACTATCTCGTCGTCGGCCCCGGCTGGCAGGGCGAGAAGCCTGCCGGGATCAAGCAGGTGTTCCGCTCGACGACGCCGTTCGCGCTTAGCATCTTCCGCACCCAGTTGTTCAACGCCGACGACATGCCCAACGTCGAGAAGGTGCAGGCCGGCTACCAGGCCCGGCCGCTGTCGGCCTTCCTCAACCAGCCGGCGCCGCCCGCCGCGCCGAAGATCGACTTCCTGCCCGCCACCACCGCCGGCATCAAGGCCAATTTCTACGAATACCTCGACGCCGCGCTGCAGTATGTGCCGGTCAGCCCCGAGGACAAGGAAATCCGCGCCCGGCTCGCCAGCATCGGCATCGGCCCCGGCAAGACCTTCCAATTCAAGGATCTGTCGCTGGAGCACAAGGCCGCCGTCCTGCTGGCGATGAAGGAAGGCGACGACAAGGTGGATGCCTTCCTGAAAACCGGGATGAAGGACATCAACGGCTGGAAGGTCGGATCGGTGTTCGGCGACGCCGCCTTCTACAACGGCGACTGGCTCAAGCGCGCTGCGGCGGCCAAAGGCGGCATCTACGGCAACGACGCCGTCGAAGCCATGTACCCGATGATCCACGTCGACGCCAGCGGCGCCACGCTCGACGGCAGCAAGCACAACTACACGCTCACCTTCCCCGCCGGTCAGTTGCCGCCGGTCAATGCCTTCTGGTCGGTGACCATGTACGACGGCAAGACGCAGCTGCTGATCGAGAACCCGATCAACCGCTACCTGATCAACTCGCCGATGCTCTCCGTCATGAAGAAGGACAAGGACGGCTCGCTGACGCTCTACATCCAGAAGGATTCGCCGGGCAAGGACAAGGAAGCCAACTGGCTGCCGGCGCCGGACGGCGAAATCTACCTGGTGATGCGCCTCTACTGGCCGAAGGACGCGCCGCCGTCGATCCTGCCGGCCGGCGAGGGCACGTGGCAGCCGCCGGCGCTCCAGGTTGCAAAATGACAGGGGGCCGGCGGCTGGCGCCCAACCGCCATCGCGTCCGGACCCTCGCCATGCGCCTTCAAGAAATAGACAGGGAAGGGAGTATTCGATGACATTCACCACCACCCGCAAATTGGGTGCTTTTTCGGCGTTGACCGCAGCAATGCTCGCTGCCACCCCCGCACTCGCCGAAATGAGCGCCGAAGAATTGGCCAAGCTCGCGCAGAACCCGGTCGGTAACCTGATCAGCGTGCCGTTCCAGAACAACACCAACCTGAACGTCGGCCCCGATAATCGCACGCAGAACATTCTCAACATCCAGCCAGTGATCCCGGTCTCGGTGAGTGACGAGTGGAACATCATCACCCGCACCATCGTCCCGGTCATCTCGCAGCCACTCCCGGATGGCGACCGGACCAATGGCATCGGCGACACGGTGCTCACCGCCTTCCTGTCGCCAGCCAAGCCTGGCAGCTTCATCTGGGGTGCCGGGCCGGTGGTGCAAGTGCCGACCAACAGCAACTCGAACCTCGGCAACCGGAACTGGGGCCTTGGCCCGTCGGTGGTCGTGCTCCACCTCGAGAAGGGCGATCCCTGGGTCTATGGTGCCCTGGTCAATAACATCTGGTCGCTCTCCGACAGCGGCACCGGTGGCTCCTACAACAACGGCCTGATCCAGCCCTTCGTCAATTACAACTTCGCGGGTGGTTTTTACATTACCAGCGCGCCGATCATCACCGCCAACTGGAAGGCAGAGAGCAGCCAGCGGTGGACAGTGCCGGTCGGCGGCGGCGTCGGCAAGATCTTCCATCTTGGCAAACTGCCGGTGAATACGCAGCTGTCGGCCTACTACAATGTGGTGACGCCGGACGACGGAGCAAACTGGCAGATTCGCGCTCAGGTACAGTTCATGTTCCCGAAGTAAGTCAGTGGATTCGCCTTTTCTCTGCCGATATTGATGAGGGGAGGTCAATTTGGAAACCGTGCACCTTTCTGAACAGGCGATCATGGCCGTGGATTTCGAATACGGCACGCAAATCCTGGCTGCTTTACTGCCGATGGCCGTGACCGTCATTTTTCACGGGCTCGGCATCAGCATGGTGCACCACTTCTTCCGGCGCCATGGAAAGCCACTCGTCCATGGTCCGCATGCGGCGGCTCGCACCGTGGTGATTATCGGCATTGTCGCGATACTGCTCGCCACGCACTTCGTCGGCGTCGTCGTCTGGGCTGGGTTCTATTTCCTGATGGAGATGGTGCCGAACATTGGCGCCGCCATGTATTTTTCCGTCGGCAGTTACACGACCCTGGGTTCCGAGGGCATCAAACTTTATGGGCGCTGGCGGGGTTTCGGCGGCTTCGAGGCGATGACGGCAATGCTGATGTTCGGCTGGTCGACCGCCGTGCTGGCTTCCATCGTCCAGAAGCTCCAAAGCGCCGATGACAATTGATCGGTTTCCGGCGCACTCGGTTTGTGATGTTTTTTCTTGTTTAGCAATGGAGCCCAAGTAATGAAAAAGATTGCCCTTTCATCCGTTGCGCTGGTTGCCACGCTGGCCCTCGTCGGATGCGCCACGCCACCGGCCCAGGTTCTCGATGGCATGGAGCTGCAGGCCATCGAGACTGCCCTGCAACGCGGACGCTTCGACTTGCAGTGTCCAAGCGCGCAGCCCACGGTGTTGTCACGGCAACTGCGCCCACCGGTCGTTGAAACCTTCCGCTTTGCGGGCGTTCCGCACGGGATATTCACCATCGGCGTCAGCGGTTGCGGCAAGCAGATGACTTTCCAGATCGCCTGTCCCGAGGGAGGCTACGGTTGCTTCTCGGCCGACGGGCTTGAAAATCTCCGATGAAAGATGGAGCGGACGGCCTGGTCGAGTCGCACCACGTCAATATCCGCACCGATTGCGGTCGACGGCTGAAAAGGGGCTAAATCACAACTCCGCAAGCTGCCGGATTCAAATTAACATCGCGAAGGCGTGCCGGGATTTCGGACCGCATCACCAACTGGGTGTAATCAACAAAAGGAAATAATGGAATGTCCAACAAGAACACTACGACCGGAGCCGCCAAGCGGATCGCCGGCATCTGCCTGATCGCCGGCGCGATCACCCTGCTGGCCGGCTGCCAGACCTACGATGCGGCACTGGGCAGTGGAACGGGCGTGACCGCTACCGATGCGGCGCGCCTGACGCGGAGCGGTTTTCTCAGCGATTACGCCAGGCTGAAACCCAATCCCCAGGCGGGTGGCATCGAATGCTGGCGTGACCCGCGTCTCGATGCGAAAAAGTTCGACAAGGTCATGCTTTCGCGCATCGTCGTTTCGCTGGCGCCGCCCAAGGCTGGAAATGAGGGCGAGCTGAAGACGATCGATCCGAGCGATCTCAAGACGCTCACCGACTACTTCCACGATTCGCTGGTCAAGGCGCTCAAACCGCAGATGCAGGTCGTCGACAAGGCGGGACCGGGGGTCGTGGTGATCCGCATTGCGCTGACCGATCTGGTGCCGACCACGGTCACCGACAGCCTGGCCGGGACGCTTGTTCCCTATGCCTTCATTGCCGAAGCGGGTTCCGGCGTGGCGACCGGCCGCCCGGCGGGGTCGACCCCGTACATGGGTGAAACCGGCATGGAGATGCAGTTCCGCGATGGCGCCTCGGGCGCGATCCTGGCCGAGTGCCGGGATACTGAAATCGGGCGCAAGTACGCCGCCGACGTCAATGGCAGCACCGTTGGCGCCGCCCAGACCTGGGCGAGCGGCTACATGAATTCCTTCCAGGCCTGGTCGTATGCGAAGAACGCATTCGACAAATGGTCGATGCTGGTTGCCAGGCGCCTCGCCGAGCTGCGCGGCGTTGCTCCGAAGCAGTAAGCCGACAGCAAGCGGCCGGGGCACCCGGCCAATTTTGGAGATGCAGATGCGAAACGGAATGCTGGCTGCCATCCTTGGCGCAGCCATCCTGAGTGGTGCTGTGCCCGCTTGCGCGCAGGGGGTGAAGCCGGCGCCGGGTGATTCGGCCCCGGCGAGCGCCGGGCTCGATGTACTGAAAGGCAACTGGGTGCGCCCCGACGGCGGCTACACGATCGCCATCAAGGGCATCGGGCCGGACGGCCAGCTCGAAGCGATGTACTTCAATCCGAATCCGCTTCCCTTCTCACGGGCGCAAGCGGTGCAGGAGGGAGCGGTACTGCGTGTTTCCCTCGAATTGCGCGCCGGTGGCTACGGCGGATCGACCTACGAACTGACCTACGATCCCGCCGGCGATCGCCTCAAGGGAATCTACTATCAGGCCGTGGCGAAGCAGCGCTACGAGATCTACTTCGTCCGCAAGTAGGCACGAAACAGCCGGGGAGCGGGCAACAGTCAATGCGGAAGAAATCCGGAAACAAGGCGGCCAGCCCCGTTGCCGCCGCTGCGCCTGGCGTCTACCAGAAACCGAAACGCCAGCGCCTGCTCGCCAGCGTCGTCGTGCTGCTGCTCGTGCTTGGTGCCCTGCTCGCCTATGTCGTGTCGACCAGGGCGCCGTCATCTGCATCCGTTGGGTCGTCAATGCCGCCTGTTGCGGTCGACCCCGA
>CAZGPO010000077.1:0-218 GCA_964527745.1 uncultured Dechloromonas sp. | reverse complement strand
CCTGCCATGAAGGCGAATTCAAGGCCTGGTCGGGCTCGCATCACGATCTCGCCATGCAGGCAGCGACGGACGCGACCGTGCTCGGCAATTTCGCCGACGCCAGGTTCAGGCACAAGGGCGTCGAATCCACCTTCTTCAAGCGCGGCGACCGCTTCATGGTGCGTACCGACGGCCCCGACGGCAAGCTTGCCGACTACGAAATCGCCTACACCTTCGGC
>CAZGPO010000076.1:8852-9716 GCA_964527745.1 uncultured Dechloromonas sp. | reverse complement strand
GACAAGGTTGCCCTGATTTTCGAAGCCGACAACGGCGAAGTGACCAAGGTCACCTACAAGGAACTGCTGTCCAAGGTCGCCAAGTTCGCCAACGCCCTGCGCGGCATGGGCATCAAGAAGGGTGACCGCGTCGTCATCTACATGCCGATGACCGTTGAAGGCATCTGCGCGATGCAGGCCTGTGCCCGCCTCGGCGCCATCCACTCGATCGTTTTCGGCGGCTTCTCCGCTCAGTCCCTGCGCGATCGTATCAACGACGCCGGCGCGGTTGCCCTGATCACCTCCGACGGCCAGTTCCGCGGTGGCAAGGCCATCCCGCTCAAGCCGATCGCTGACGAAGCTTTCGCCATGGGTGGTTGCGAGTCGGTCAAGAACGTCATCGTCTTCAAGCGCACTGGCGCCGACATCAACATGGTTGCCGGCCGTGACTCCTGGCTGCACGATGTCGTTGCCAACCAGTCCGACGTCTGTGAACCGGAATGGGTCGAAGCCGAGCACCCGCTGTTCCTGCTTTATACCTCGGGTTCCACCGGCAAGCCGAAGGGCGTTCAACACTCCACCGGCGGCTACCTGCTGCACGCCATCATGACCATGAAGTGGACCTTCGACATCAAGCCGAACGATGTCTTCTGGTGCACGGCCGACATCGGCTGGGTGACCGGTCACACCTACATCACCTATGGCCCGCTGGCCTGCGGCGCGACCGAAATTGTTTTCGAAGGCGTGCCGACCTACCCGGACGCCGGCCGTTTCTGGAAGATGATCCAGGATCACAAGGCCACCATCTTCTACACCGCCCCGACTGCCATCCGTTCGCTGATCAAGTCGTCCGATACCAACCCGGCTGTCCATCCGAAGAGCTAC
>CAZGPO010000076.1:0-8842 GCA_964527745.1 uncultured Dechloromonas sp. | reverse complement strand
CCTGTCTTCGCTGCGCATCCTCGGTTCGGTCGGCGAGCCGATCAACCCGGAAGCCTGGATGTGGTATTACGAAAACGTGGGTGGCAGCCGCTGCCCGATTGTCGATACCTTCTGGCAAACCGAAACCGGTGGTCACATGATCACCCCGCTGCCGGGTGCCACCCCGCTGGTGCCGGGTTCCTGCACCCTGCCGTTCCCGGGCATCCAGTTCGCCGTGGTCGATGAGACCGGTGCCGATCTGCCGTGGGGCCAGGGTGGCATCCTGGTCTGCAAGAAGCCGTGGCCGTCGATGATCCGCACGATCTGGAACGACGACGAGCGCTTCGTCAAGTCCTACTATCCGCAAGACTTCCAGGGCAAGTACTACCTGGCTGGCGACGGCGCGATCCGCGACAAGGATACCGGTTACTTCACCATTACCGGCCGTATCGACGACGTGCTGAACGTTTCCGGTCACCGCATGGGTACGATGGAAATCGAATCGGCGCTGGTTGCCAATCCGCTGGTTGCCGAAGCTGCCGTCGTCGGTCGCCCGGATGATCTGACCGGTGAAGCCATCGTGGCCTTCGTCGTGCTCAAGGGCCAGCGCCCGACCGGCGATGATGCGGCGCGGATCATCAAGGAACTGCAGAACTGGGTGGGCAAGGAGATTGGTCCGATCGCCAAGCCGAAGGACATCCGCTTCGGCGACAATCTGCCGAAGACCCGTTCCGGCAAGATCATGCGCCGTCTGCTGCGTGGCCTGGCCAAGGGCGAGGAGTTGACGCAAGACACCTCCACCCTCGAGAACCCGGCAATTCTGGAACAGCTCAAGGGCTAGGGCGAAAGCGGCCGCCAGGCTGCTTTCGGTACGATCAAGGAAGGCTGCGAGCTTGCCACGCAGCCCCGGCAAGACAAAAGGCAAGGAGGAGGCAATGGTCGCCCACAAGGTGACCTCCGATGTGGTCGTAGCAGACTGCATGCCAACGACGGCTGGCACGCTTTGCGTGTCGGCCGTTTTATTTTTCGGGGAGGCTACATGAAACATGCAGATCCCGTAAGGCAACGCCTGATGGCACTCGGCCTCGCCGGTGTGCTGTTGCTGAATTTTCCTTTGCTCGGCTTGCCGGACGGAGATTGGTGGGTGATTCCCGCACCGGTCTTCTATTTGTTTGGCGTCTGGGCTGCAATCGTCGGGCTGGCCGTGATGATCGTCGAAAAGCGAGGCAAATAGCGAATGTCGGCCAGCCTGATCTTGCTGCTGTCGGCGGGCTATCTCGGCCTGCTGTTCGCTGTTGCCCGCTTTGGCGATGCGCGGGCCGATGCCGGCAAGTCGATCATCTCGGCCAACGTCTATGCATTGTCACTGGCGGTCTATTGCACCTCGTGGACCTTCTACGGCAGCGTTGGGCGCGCCACCTCGGGCGGCCTGTCGTTCCTGACCATCTACCTCGGTCCGACGCTGATGCTGTTGTTCGTCGGCGTCATCATCAAGATGATCCGCATCAGCAAGGCAGAGCGGGTCAACTCGATCGCCGACTTCATCGCCACGCGTTACGGTAAGAGCCAGTTACTGGCCGGGTTGGTCACGGTGATCGCCGTCATCGGTGTCGTTCCCTACATCGCCCTGCAACTCAAGGCAGTGGCTGCGAGCCTGGAAATTCTCATCGGTGAGGAGAGTAGTTTCATGCCGCCGATGATCGACCTTACCTTTGTGATCGCCGCCCTGTTGGCGTTGTTTACGATCCTGTTCGGTACGCGTCATCTCGATGCCACCGAGCGTCACGAGGGGATGGTGGCGGCGATCGCTTTTGAATCGGTCGTCAAGCTGCTCGCCTTTCTGGCGGTCGGCGTGTTCGTGACCTATGGCATGTTCGGCGGCTTCGCCGACCTGTTCGAGCGGGCCGCCGCCGCCCCGGAACTGGCCAACCTGCTGCAACTGGATGCGAGCCGTGCCGGAACCTGGACCGCACTGATCCTGCTTTCCGGCCTCGCCATTATTTTTCTGCCTCGCCAGTTTCAGATCATCGTCGTCGAGAATGTCGACGAGTCGCATCTGCGGCGGGCGGTCTGGCTGTTCCCGCTTTACCTGGTGCTGATCAACATTTTCGTGCTGCCGCTGGCGCTGGGCGGCTTGCTGCATTTCCAGGGACAGGGCAATCCCGACATCTTTGTCCTTACCCTGCCGCTTTCTCAGGGGGCCGGGGCGCTTGCGCTGTTAGTCTTCATCGGCGGCCTGTCAGCGGCGACCGGCATGGTGATCGTCGAGACCATCGCCCTGTCGACCATGGTCTGCAACGATCTTGTCATGCCCTGGCTGCTGCACTCGCGGTGGCTTGGCAGCGGTCAACGGCGCGACCTGACGGGCTTGCTGCTCGGCATTCGGCGCGTGGCCATCGTCGTCATTCTGTTGCTTGGCTATATCTATTTTCGTGCCGCAGGTGAAGCTTACGCGTTGGTCGGCATCGGGCTGATTTCCTTTGCCGCCGTCGCCCAGTTCGCGCCAGCCATGTTCGGCGGCATGTACTGGAAGCAGGCGACGCGTGCCGGCGCTGTCGCCGGCCTGGTCGGCGGCTTTGCCGTCTGGCTGTATACCCTTTTGCTGCCATCCTTCGCCAAGTCGGGCTGGATCGCCACGAGCTTCGTCGAACACGGCCCCTGGGGCATCGATGTACTCAAGGCACATGCGCTGTTCGGTCTTTCCGGGTTCGACGAAATCACCCATAGCCTCTGGTGGAGTCTGCTCGCCAATATTGGTCTGTTCGTTACGGTTTCGTTTGCTACCCGGCCGAATGCCATCGAAGCCGAGCAGGCGGAGCGCTTTGTCGATGTCTTCCATTCTCGCGGCAGTGCAAGTGCCACACGCTTGTGGCGCGGCACCGCCTCGGCCGAGGAACTGGTCACCCTGGTCGAGCGTTTTCTCGGCGCGGCGCGTACCCGGCAGCAACTTGCCGCTTTTGCCGCCGCGCATGGCACCGACGACTGGCGGGCGTTGCCGGCCGACGCCGAATTCGTGCGTTTTGCCGAGGCGCAGTTGTCAGGCGCGATTGGTTCGGCCAGTGCCCGCGTGATGGTGGCTTCGGTGGTGCGCGAAGAGGCACTTGGCCTAGACGAGGTGCTCGACATTCTCGACGAGGCATCGCAGGTCAGGGCCTACAGCCGCGAGCTGGAAGCCAAGTCGCGCGAACTCGAGGCAGCGACCGGCGAACTGCGCGAAGCCAACGAGCGCCTGCGCGAGCTCGACCGCATGAAGGATGATTTCATTTCGACGGTGACCCATGAGTTGCGGACACCGTTGACCTCGATCCGGGCCTTTTCCGAAATGCTGCATGAAGATCCTGAAATCGACCTCGCTGACCGTACCCGCTTTCTTGGCATCATCGTCCACGAGGCCGAACGGCTGACCCGGCTGATCAACCAGATTCTCGATCTGGCCAAGCTCGAATCAGGTCGCGCCGAATGGGCGACCGGCGAGGTCGACATCGGCGAAGTGGTACGCGAGACGATCGAGTCGTTGAGTCAGTTGTTCCGCGACAAGGCGGTCACCCTTGACAGCGAGATTCCGGCGCACGGGCCGGTGGTCATTGCTGACCGCGACCGCCTGACCCAGGTTATGGTCAATCTGCTGTCCAATGCCGTCAAATTCGTTCCCGGCGATACCGGACGCGTTGCCGTGCGGGTCGGCACCGATGCCCGCGAGGCTCGTGTCGAGGTCGCGGACAACGGGCCTGGATTGACTGCCGGGGAGTTGTCCGTCGTTTTCGAAAAGTTCCGCCAAGGCGGGAACACGATGACCGACAAACCGCAGGGGACCGGACTCGGTTTGCCGATCAGCCGACAAATTGTCGAATACTTTGGTGGTAATCTCTGGGTTGAAAGCCAGCCGGGTGCCGGTGCAAAATTCATTTTCACGGTGCCCTTGCCGGCGCCGGAAAAATAACAAGGGAGACTCAAGTCATGGCACAAAAAATCCTTATCGTCGACGATGAACCCAATATCGTCATTTCACTCGAATTCCTGATGAAAAAGGAAGGCTTCGAGGTGGTGGTCGCCGGCGATGGCGACGAGGCGCTGGCCAAGGTGGCGAGTTTCAATCCCGATCTGCTGCTGCTCGATGTGATGATGCCGAAAAAATCCGGCTTCGAGGTTTGCGAGGCCTTGCGCGCCGACCCGTCGCGGGCCGCGCTGAAAATCGTCATGCTGACGGCCAAGGGGCGCGATACCGAGGTCGCCAAGGGACTGGCGCTCGGTGCCGATGCCTATGTGACCAAGCCGTTCTCGACCAAGGATCTGGTGCTTAAGGTCAAGGAAGTGCTGGCCTCCTGAGCGTGCGAACCGCTGTGCTCGTTTCGTTGCGGTCAACCACCGAAATCGCCTGAAATTCAATCCGGATAATCGCCATGAAGGCAAAATATCGTTTCGTACTTGCTGTAATCGTTCTCGGCCTGCTGATGACCGGCCCCTTTGTCTTCACCACCTTGCTGGTCTGGGTCGACATGAAGGAGGCCGAGCGCGAGACGCTGATGCAACTCTTGATGTCACGTCTGCCGATCGGCGTGATGATGACGGTTTTCGGTTTCGCGATCGGCGTCGTGGTGTTGAACAAATTATTCAAGCAGTACGTCGAGGGTTTGCTGCGCATGGCGGAAACCCTGCGCCTGATGCTCGGCGCCAACCGCAATTTCCGGGTAACGCCCGAAGGCCCGCCGGAAGTGCAGAAACTGGCGATCGCCGCGAATGATCTGGCGCAGCAGCGCGATGTGCTGATGGACGATGTCGAGACCCAGATCGCCACTGCCAACGCCTCGGTCGAGGAGGAGAAAAACCGTCTCGCGGCGCTCATGTCGGAGCTGGCGCAGGCCGTGGTCGTCTGCAATCTCGATGGGCGCATCCTGCTCTACAACAATCGCGCACGATTGCAGTTCAAGGCGCTGGCCCAGGGGCCAACCTCGGTCTCCGGCGGCGCGCTGATCGGGCTTGGGCGCTCGATTTTTTCGATTCTCGAAAAGAATCAGGTTGAGCATGCGCAGCGCGTCATCGCCCAGCGCCTGGCGGCGCGCAAGACCGCTATCGCCAATTTCATCACGACGCTGCGTGGCGGCCAGTTGTTGCGCGTTCAGATGGTGCCGGTATTGACTCCGGGCGACAGCGGCGAGGGGATGTCCGGGTACGTGCTGACGGTCGAGAACATCACACGCAGCATCGAACTGGAAGCGCGCCGCGATCAGGTCCTGCATTCGCTCACCGAGGGCAGCCGTGCGGCGCTCGGCAACATCCGCGCCGCAGTGACCAATCTGATCGACTACCCCGACATGGAAGGCGAACTGCGCGAGCGTTTCCTGAAGATCGTCGGCGACGAGGTTTCCGGCATGAGCCAGCGTCTCGACAAGACCATGATCGAGTTCTCGGATTCGATCAAGACGCGCTGGCCGCTCGAAGACATCCTCGGTATCGATGTCATTGCCGCTGCCCAGCGCCGGATCGAGGACAAACTTAAGCTGCCAATCAAGACCGAGGAACTCGATGATGCGCTGTGGGTCAAGGCCGACAGTTTCTCGCTGGTCTTCGCTCTGGTTTTCCTTGCTTCCAAGCTGCAGGATCACTACGAACCGCGCGAATTGCGTTTCCGGCTCTCGTCCGAAGGCAAGCTGGCTTATCTCGACCTGATCTGGGCTGGACCGGCGATGTCGTCGGAAACTTTTTACACTTGGGAGATGGAATCGATGCAAGCCGGCGGCGAGACTTCGCCGCTCAGCCTGCGCGAAGTCATCGACCGGCATGGTGGCGAAATCTGGTATCAGCGCGAAAAGGCCGCGCACCGTGCTTTCTTCCGCTTCGTGTTGCCGGTCGCCGCGCCGGATGTGGTGCAGGAAGAGGAACGCAGCCAGAGCAGCAGCCGGCCCGAGTATTACGACTTCGATCTGTTCAATTTCGCCGACGAGTCGATCGACCTCGATCGCAAGCTCAGCGACCTGGCCTACACGGTGTTCGATACCGAGACGACCGGGCTTGAGCCGTCCAATGGCGACGAGATCATCCAGATCGGCGCGGCGCGCATCGTCAACAATCGCCTGTTGCGGCAGGAGGTGTTCAACCAACTGGTTGATCCCGAACGCCCGCTCAAGCCGGAATCGATCCCGATTCACGGAATCACCGAGGACATGGTGCGTGGCCAGCCGAACATCGACGTGGTCCTGCCGGCCTTCCACGAATTTTGCGAAGACACGGTCCTGATCGCCCACAACGCGGCGTTCGACATGCGCTTCCTGCAACTCAAGGAGGCGCGGACCGGGATTCGTTTCACGCAGCCGGTGCTCGATACGCTGCTACTCTCGGCGGTCGTTCATCCAAACCAGGAGTCGCACAAGCTGGACGTGATTCTCGAGCGCCTCGGCGTTCATATCGAAAGCCGCCACAATGCGCTCGAGGATGCGCTGGCGACCGGCGAGGTGTTCCTGAAGATGGTTCAGCTGCTCGAGGAAATGGGCATCGTCACCGTGCGCCAGGCGCTCGAAGCGGCCGAGAAAACCTATTTCGCCCGGGTCAAGTACTGACGTGCAAACATCCCCGGAAGGCCTGCTGCCCTGTGACTGGCAATTGGCACTCGCCGGGGAAATCGATTGCCTGGAGGTGCTTGAAGCGGCACCGCAGCTTGCCGGACGGATTCGGGAATTCCAGCGCGCGACCGCTACGCTGGGTCTGGAAGGCGCTTTTCTGACGCGTCTGGTCTCGGCATTCAACGATCGTCTGACGATCCGCATCATCGCGCTGACGGCGCGCCGCCATCGGTTCCCGGCCAGTTCGTGGTGCTGGCTGGCGCTCGGTTCCGAAGGACGGCATGAGCAAACTTTCGTCAGCGACCAGGACAACGGCCTGATCTTCAACGCGATCGACCCGCGTGAAGCCGATGCCCTGCGCGAACTCTTCCTGCCCTTTGCGCAGGAGGTCAATCGCCGCCTGGCCGACTGCGGATTCAAACTCTGCAGCGGCGGGATCATGGCCGGCAATCCGGCCTGGTGCCTGTCACTGGCTGAATGGAAGGACAGGTTTGCCGATTGGGTGCGGGTGCCGGACCCGCAGGCCTTGCTCAATGCCAGTATCTTTTTCGATCTGCGGCCGCTGTGCGGCGATCTCGCGCTCGGGGAAAACCTGCGCTGCCATCTGTCGGCGCTGACCGTGGGGGCGACGGCATTTTTGCATCTGATGGCCGCCAATGCCTTGCAGGCGCAGCCGCCGCTCAATTTTCTGGGCGACGTGGTCGGAAGTGGCGGCCAATCAGCCAACGAGATCGACCTGAAGAAGTTCGGCAGCCGCATCTTTGTCGACGCGGCACGGATTTTTGCGCTGGCCAGTGGCACGCACGCGGCGAGCACCGCTGCACGCTTGAACGATTCCGCGCCGGCGGCCGGTTTGCAGGCGGGCGAAATCGCTGCGGTCGACGCCGCTTTTTCGCATATTTTGCGTCTCCGCCTGAATAATCAGCTCGCTTTTGGAACAGCGGCAGCCGAGGCGGGCCACGGCATTCCGCTGGACAGTCTGCATGACGTGGACCGGGCGATATTGAAGGCGTCGTTGCAGCAGGCCAAGCGACTGCAGCAGCGACTCAAGCTAAACTACGGGCTTTGAAGAACGGATGGGGTTTTTGTGAACAGCGAAGAAAAGACAGTCGGCCAGGCCGAGATGGAATTGCGGCAGCAAGGTAGCCGCCGCGTTGCCGGCAGCATCCAGAGTTTTCTCAAGCTGCATGCGCCGTTCGACAAGATGTCGCCGGAGGCGCTGCAACTGTTCGCGGAAAAGTCGCAGCTGGTTTTTCATGCGGCGGGTAGTGAAATTCTCGGGCCGGACGCCGGCAAGGTCCAGTTCTTCTACCTGATCGAGAGCGGCAAGGTGCAGGCTCGCCAGGCCGGCGAAGTGGCGGTGACCGAGTATTCGATCATGAGCCTCGGCCCTGGCGAGAGCTTCCCGATAGGTGCGGTGACCGCAGGGCGCGCGTCGACCAATATCTACACGGCGGTCAGAGATACTTTCTGCTATCAGTTGCCGGCCGAGGACTTCATGACCCTGATGGCGACCTGTCGTGAATTCAACCTGTTCTGCACCAAACACATCGCCAGTCTGCTCCAGCAGTCGCGCCAGGAACTGCAGCAGCAATTCTCGCAACGCGCCAGCGAACAGCAGACGCTCAATTCGCAGTTGGTCAATATCGGTTCCCGCTCGCCGGTCTCGGTCGTTCCCGAGATGCCTCTGCGCGAAGCACTGCAATGCATGTCGGACAAGAAAGTCGGTTCGCTGGTGATTGCCGGCGAAGACCGTAAGCCGGTCGGCGTCTTCACGCGTTCCGATTTGCTCGACCGCGTCGTCCTGGCCGATTTCCCGCAGACGGCGCCGATCAGTCAGGCGATGTCGGCGAATCCCTTCAAACTGGAAGAGCAGGCGACCGCCTACGATGCGATGTTGGCGATGGCGACCCACGGCATTCGCCACGTTCTGGTGACCGATGCCGAAGGCAGGCTGACCGGTGTCGTTTCCGAGCGTGACCTTTTTGCGCTGCAGCGCGTTGGCTTGCGCCAGATTCGCCATGCCATCGAGTCGGCCGCCGATGTCGAGTCGCTGCAGCAGTCGGCCGCCGACGTGCGCCAGCTCTCCTTCAACATGCTGGCGCAGGGGATCGGCGCCGAGCAACTGACGCAGTTCATCTCGGCGCTCAACGACGCGCTGACGCGCCGGGTCATTCAGCTCAACCTGGTGAACCATGATTTTGCGGGCATTGAATGGTCCTGGCTCGCCTTCGGTTCCGAGGGCCGCGACGAACAGACCTTCAGTACCGACCAGGATAACGGCATCGTCTTCGCCTGCGCCGACG
>CAZGPO010000075.1:0-9765 GCA_964527745.1 uncultured Dechloromonas sp. | reverse complement strand
CATGCGTTTTATTGTTTTTGTACTCCAGAACGATTGAAATCTGTTAGGGAAGAACAAATCAAAAACAAAGTCCAGGCAAAGTATGATGGAACCTGTCGAAATATTCCATTGCAAGAAGCAGATCAACGAATTAAAAATGGCGAGCAACACGTTGTCAGGTTCAAAACCCCAAAAAAAGGCACAACTGTTGTGAATGATTTGTTAAGGGGAGAAATTGTTGTAGATAATAGCACCCTGGATGATTACATTATTGTCAAATCTGATGGGTTAGCGTTATATCATCTGGCAGCTCCTGTCGATGACCATTTAATGAAAATCACGCATGTGCTTCGCGGATCAGAGTGGTTGCCTACCTTTCCTTTACACAGCTTGATTCACAAAGCTTTTGGTTGGGAAGAACCAGTTTGGGTACACTTGAGTGTTTTTCTTAAACCCTCTGGAAAAGGAAAAATGAGCAAGCGCGAAGCTCAGGACCTCGCAAAAGATGGTAAATCTATTTTTGTCAAAGATTTGAGAGAGTTGGGATATTTACCGGAAGCGGTGATCAATTGGATCGCTCTAATGGGGTGGAGCTATGACGACCACACTGAATTTTTTACATTGGAGGACCTGGTTGATAAATTTAACTTGGAGAAATTAAATCCTTCACCAGCCGCGATCAATTTCTCAAAATTTGATCATTTTAATGGCCTGCATGTACCGGAAAAGAATCCCCGCAAATCCGCCCACCACTCCCACCTTCGCAGCAAAAGAAGCGCGCGGACCCTGCTGCTTGTACCGAGAAGGCCGCCAGCAGGAGAATCAGGCCGGCGGAGAATTTATTGACTGACACCATATTGCTCCCGATACCGCGCGACCGCGGTTTGATGCGACGAAAATTCCGGATGATGTTCGAGGTAGGCCATCAGGTCGCGCAGACCGGCGACGGCGATCACCGGAATACCGTAATCGCGCTGCACTTCCTGGACGGCGGACAGTTCGCCCAGCCCTCGCTCCTGACGATCGAGGGCGATCAGCACGCCGGCCGGTGTGGCGCCGGCGGCGCGGATCAGCTCGACCGATTCGCGCACCGAAGTACCGGCCGAGATCACGTCATCGACGATCAGCACGCGACCGGCCAGCGGCGCGCCGACGATGCTGCCGCCCTCGCCGTGATCCTTGGCTTCCTTGCGGTTGAAGGCGAAGGGAAAGTTACGACCGCGCTGCGCCAAAGCCATCGAGATCGCGGCGACCAATGGGATACCCTTGTAGGCCGGCCCGAACAGCATGTCGAATTCGACCCCGCCGGTTTCGGCGGCTTTGGCGTAAAATTCCGCCAGGCGCGCCAGCGACTGACCGTCGTTGAACAGTCCGGCGTTGAAGAAATAGGGCGAAAGCCGTCCCGCCTTGGTCGTGAATTCGCCGAAGCGCAGCACCTTGCAGCCCAAGGCGAAGTCGATGAATTCCTGTCGAAAGTCCATAATCCCCCATTTACGCATGCCGCAATAATGTGGCGCGATAGAGACCAATGTTACGCATCATCTCCCTCAATCTCAATGGTATCCGCAGCGCCTGGAGCAAAAACGTGCTGCCCTGGGTGGTTTCGCAGGCGGCGGATGTCGTCTGCCTGCAGGAACTCAAGGCGCAATTGCCTGATTTGACGCCGGAAATGCGAGCGCCGGATGGTCTGCACGCCTATTACCACACAGCCGAGAAGAAAGGTTACAGCGGTGTCGGCATCTGGAGCCGCAAGCAACCGGATCGCGTGGTCGAAGGCTTTGATGGCGGCGAATTCGATGCCGAAGGGCGCTATATCCGTGCTGATTTCGGGCGGCAGTCGGTAATTTCGCTCTACCTGCCATCCGGTTCGTCATCGCCCGAGCGCCAGGAAGCAAAATTTCGCTTTCTCGACGCCTTCTTGCCGCATCTGGCCGCCTTGCGCGATGAGGGGCGCGAAATCGTCCTTTGCGGCGACTGGAATATCGCGCACCGGGAAATCGACCTCAAGAACTGGAAGTCCAACCAGAAGAATTCGGGTTTTCTACCCGAGGAACGTGCCTGGCTGACCCGCGTATTCGATGAGCAGGGCTGGGTCGATGTCTATCGCCGCCTGCATCCCGAGGCGACCGGCGATTCCTATACCTGGTGGAGCAACCGCGGTCAGGCCTGGGCCAAGAATGTCGGCTGGCGTATCGACTACCAGATCGCCACCCCTGAAATTGCGACCAGCGCCCGTCGTGCCGCAATCTACAAGGACCAGCGTTTTTCCGATCATGCGCCGCTGACCATCGATTACGAATGGTTGGCTTGAATTGCTTTAACTGCCCGAACGGGATAACCTGCCATTTATGAATAACCATTACTCGGGAGAATGAAAATGGCTGAAGAACTGACCACTGCCAACAAGGAAAGACTGGTCTCCGATCTCAAGGTCGTGATTTCCGATACCGAAGAATTGCTGCGTGCCACGGCTGGCGCCGCTGGCGAAAAGGCCGGCGAGTTGCGCGAGCGAATCGCCATTCGTTTGCGCGATGCCAAGGAGCGTCTGGCCGATATCGAGGCCGCTGTCGTCGACAAGACCAAGGCGGCTGCCCGCGCCACCGATGATTTCGTCCATGAAGATCCGTGGAAAGCGGTCGGGGTCGCTGCTGCCATCGGACTTACCCTTGGCGTGCTGATCGGCCGTCGTTAATCGCATGTCCGCAGCATCGGGCGGCGGACCGGGCCGCGAGGGATTCTATTCATCCCTGAAAAACCTGCTCGGGACGCTGCTGGCGATCGGCAAGACGCGGGCTGAACTTCTCGTCAGTGAAGTCGAGGAAGAAAAGCTTCGCCTGATGTCGTTGTGGGCCAAGGCGTTCAGTGTGGCATGGCTGTTCGCTATTGGGATCATTATGGCGATTTGTTGCATTGCGCTGCTCTACTGGGAGCAGCGGGTGCTGGTCTTCGGGGCGGCGGCGGCGCTGTTTCTGCTTATCGGCTTCGCTGTGTTCGCTTCATTGCGCCGCCAGTTGGCGCAGCCCAGCAAGATGTTTCATGCCAGTCTGGCCGAGCTGGAAACCGATATGGCGCAGTTGCGCCGGCGCGAGAAAAAGCAGTGAGCGATCGCACCTTGGAGCTCGCTCTGCGCCAAGGTGCTTTGCGTGAGCGCATCGCGGCGCAACGCAAGGTTCTGGCGAGCCATGCCGGCCCTCTTGAGCATGCGCTGGGCACCGCCGACAAGGCCTTGCTCGGGGTCGAATGGCTGAAGGAACATCCGGCTACTGTCGGCTTTACAGTCGCCGTCGTGGTTGCCGCAAGCCCCAAGCGTGCCTGGCGCTGGGGCAGGCGTGCCTTCGTCGTCTGGCGTGGCTGGAAGGCTGTGCAAAATTCGCTCCTTGAAGCGGGTCGACCGCGCCCCGCAGGAAGTACCCCTGGGGTGCGACAGTCCGCATAGCTTTGATTACCCAGGGCTCGCGCCCCTGACGTTCCACGGGGCGACCTTGAACAACAGAAGCATGCCGGGTACGGCCAGCGCGGCGCACAGCCAGAAAAAACTGGTCCACCCGAGTATTTCCACCAACCAGCCGGCCGAAGCATTGACGAAGGTGCGCGGCACCGCTGCCAGGCTGGTAAACAGCGCCATCTGTGTTGCCGTATAGGCTGGATGCGTCGAACGGGCGATGAAGGCGACGAAGGCCGCTGTGCCGAGTCCGACCCCGAGTGCTTCGAGTCCGATGACGAAGGCCAGCGCCAGACGCTCGCCGGCACCGATACTGGCGAAATGGCCGTGCGCGGACAGCCAGACGAAGCCGAAGATCGACACCAGTTGCACGACGCCGAACAGCCACAGCGCGCGGTTGATGCCGAGCCTGACCATCCACAGGCCGCCGAGCAGGGCGCCGATGACCGCCGGCCACAGCCCGGCATGCTTGGCGATCAGGCCGATGTCGGTCTTGGTGAAGCCCATGTCCAGATAGAACGGCGTCGCCAGCGCGGTACTCAGGCTATCGCCGAGCTTGTAGAGAAAAATGAAACCGAGCACCAGCAGAGCGCCGCGCCAGCCCTGGCGGTTCATGAATTCGCGGAACGGTTCGGTCACCGCCTGACGCAGGGTCTTGGGTACGCCCTTGACCAGCGGTTCGCTGACCAGCCAGGCCATCACCATGCCGGGGATCATGAAGGCGCCGGTGACCCAGAACACTTCGTTCCACGGCAGGCGGTCGGCGAGGATCAGCGATAACGAACCAGGGATCAGACCGGCGATACGGTAGGCGTTGACGTGCACCGCGTTGCCGAGACCGAGCTCGTTGTCGCACAGAATTTCGCGGCGGAAGGCGTCGACCGCGATGTCCTGTGTCCCGGAAAGAAAGGCGAGCAGTGTGGCCAGCCACAGGATGGGCCAGATGTTTTCCTTCGGGTCGAGTCCGCCCATGAAACCGATGGTCAGCAACAGCCCGATCTGGGTCAGCAGCATCCAGCCGCGCCGGCGCCCGAAGCCGGGAACGCTGAAGCGATCGAGCAGCGGCGACCAGAGGAATTTCCAGGTGTAGGGAAACTGGATCAGCGCGAAGAAGCCGATGGTCTTCAGATCGACGCCCTCGCTGCGCAGCCAGGCCGGCATCAGGTTCAGCAACAGATACAGCGGCAGACCCGAAGAAAAGCCGGTGAAGACGCAGATCAGCATCTTCCGCGTCAGCAACGCCGCAAGCCAGGCCGGCATCAGCGCTTCAGGGTCAGTCGATAGACGGCCAGGCTGCCGAGGAAATTGACTTCATGCTCGACCAGGTTGCCTTCCTCGTCGAGGACATGGCGCTCGCGGATGACCAGTCCCATCTTGTCGCACAGCGCCTCGAAATCGAGCAAAGTGAAAAAACGCACGTTGGGTGAGTCGTACCACTGGTAGGGGAGGTCTTCGGAGACCGGCATGCGCCCGTCGAGTACCGAACGCAGGTTCTTCCAGTAGGCGAAGTTGGGGAAGGAAATGACCGCCTCGCGTCCGACGCGCAGCATCTCGCGCAGGATGCCTTCGGTGTGGCGCACCGTTTGCAAGGTGCGCGACAGCACGACATGGTCGAAGGCCTGGTCGGCGAACTCGTCGAGCGGCTGTTCCAAGTTGCCCTGGATCACGTTGATCCCGTTTTTGATCGCGGCGAGGATGTTGGCATCATCGATTTCGACACCCCAGCCGTGTACGCCGCGCGTGTCGATCAGGTGACGCAACAGCGTGCCGTCGCCGCAGCCGAGGTCGAGAACGCGGTCGCCGGGCGCGATCCAGGCGGTGATGAGATCGAAGTCGGGGCGGCCCAAGGTATGTGTCATAGCTTGATATTCCGCAGGTAGGCGTCGATTACGTCGTGATAGTGCGCGTCGTGCATCAGGAAGGAGTCGTGGCCGAAGTTCAGGCTGATGTCCGCATACGATACGTTGCGGCTGTTGGCAAGCAGGGCGGCGACGATTTCCTTGGAACGGGCCGGCGAGAAGCGCCAGTCGGTGGAAAACGAGATGACCAGGAAACCGGCCTTGCTGCGCGCCATGGTGGCGGTCAGGTTGCCATTGTCTTCGCGTGCCGGATCGAAATAATCGAGCGCCTTGGTCATCAGCAGGTAGGTATTGGCGTCGAAATGACCGGCGAACTTGTCGCCCTGGTAGCGCAGGTAGGACTCCACCTCGAATTCGACGCCGAAGTGGTACGAAAGCGCTTCGTTACGCAGTCCGCGGCCAAATTTTTCGCCCATCTGGTCGTCGGACAGATAGGTGATGTGGCCAAGCATCCGCGCCAGACGCAACCCGCGCACCGGACGCGTGTTGTGCTCGTAGAAATGGCCGCCGTGGAAATCCGGGTCGGTCAGGATCGCCTGCCGCGCGACATCGTTGAAGGCGATGTTCTGGGCCGATAGCCTGGGCGCAGCGGCGATGACGATGGTGTTGCGCACCCGGTCCGGGTAGGTGATGCTCCAGCGCAGCGCCTGCATGCCGCCGAGGCTGCCGCCCATGACCGCTGCCCAGCTGTCGATGCCGAGCAGGTCGGCGAGCCGCGCCTGGGCGCGTACCCAGTCGATGACAGCGACCATCGGAAAATCTGCGCCCCACGGCTTGCCGGTCGCCGGGTTGAGCGTGGATGGTCCGGTCGACCCGTGGCAACCGCCCAGATTATTGAGGCCGACGATGAAGAATTTGTCGGTATCGAGCGGTCGACCGGGGCCGACGATGTTGTCCCACCAGCCGATATTCTGCGGGTCGTCGGCGTAGTGTCCGGCGATGTGATGGTTGCCCGAGAGTGCGTGGCAAACGAGGATGGCGTTCGATTTGGCGGCGTTCAGCGTGCCGTAGGTCTCATAGACCAGATCGTAGGCCGGCAACACCCCGCCGCTGCGCAACTGCAGGGGTTGGTCGAAATGGGCGCGCTGTGTTGCGACGACGCCGACGGATTGTCCTGGCATGCTGATCCTGAAAACAAAAAGCCCAGTTGGCCAACAAACGCGAACTGGGCGGTTCCCGTTTTAGCTGAATTTGTGAAGCGCCCGCAAGCAGAGCTCAAATCGGCGCGGCTGGCTTACCAGCGTGTCTCGGACGATACCGAGGGGGCTGCGAAAAGTCAATTCGCGGTCAGCGCCGCCGCGTCGGGACAACCGGATATTCGCCCATTATCTCGACGAGTTGAGCGGTGATTTTCTCGACCGGTGTCGCGAAGGCAAACTTCTTGATGAACAGACCATCCGGACCGAGCAGGATCATGCCGGCCGAATGGTCCATCGTGTAATTCTCGGCGCCGGGTTCCTGTACCTTGGCGTAACGGATCTTGAAGTTGTCGGCAGCGCGGCGTACCAGTGCCGGCGAGCCGGTCAGCCCGACGATACGCGGATCAAAGAATTCGGTGTAGGTCTTCAGGACCTTGGCCGTATCGCGCTCGGGGTCGACGGTGATGAAGATTGGCTGTACGCGCTTGGCCTGGTCCCCGAGTTGCTTCAGGATGGCCGCCATTTCGACCAGCGTGGTCGGACAGACGTCGGGGCAGTAGGTGTAGCCAAAGGCGATGAGCTGGAAACGCCCGGAGAAATCCTCGTTGCTGATCGAGCGTCCGTTCGGGTCCTGCAGCAGATAGCGCGGATTGATGTCGCGGGTCTCGCCGACCAGCAGGTCGTGGGCTGATTGGGCGGCGGCCGGTGCGCAAACGATCAGTGCGGCCAGGAGTGCAGCAAGATAACGCATCATTTGGCGGCCGGGAAAGCTGCGCGCAGTTTCTTTTCGGCCTCGTCGAGTGCAGCCACGAAGCTGGCCGTATCCGGGCAGGCCGCGCCCTTACCCTGTTCGAGGAAGGCCGCGTTGGTGGCATTTTCAAACAGCTCACCGTTGTCGCGGGTCTTGGGGGCGATGTTGATGACGGCATTGCGGGCGCGGGTAACGATAACCAGCTGTTGGCAGGCAAGTGCCATGCCGTTGACCTTGCCGAGTGCTTCGATCGCGGCGATACCGGCGTTCGGCGCCACGGCGTCGGCGGCGAGAGCGGGGAGCGCGGACAGGCCAAGCAGTAAAGCGGCGAGGGTGGAAAAGATAAATTTCATGGATTGGTTCCTCTGTTCAGACGGACAATTATAACGAGCGCGCCAGGTCTGGCTTTCTTCTGGATCAAATCTGCGGACGCCGACTGCGGGCGAAATCGAGATCGGCGCACAGTTGCGCGGTGCCGTCGAGAATGCGCGGCGTGTGGCGCTGCATGATGTCCGGATTGATATGGAAGAGATTGTTGCGCTTGACGGCGGTCATCCGCTTCCATTTATTCCAGTCGTTCAGCCATTCCGGGCGGGCGTCGCCCATGCCGGTGGCGATGATGGCTTCCGGATCGGCGACCAGCACCGCCTCGACGCTGACCGTCGGTGCCATCTGATGCAGTTTGCCGAAGACGTTCTCGCCGCCGCACAGGCGAATGGCGTCGCTGATGATCTGCGGACCGCCGACGGTCATCAGCGGGTTGTTCCAGATCTGATAGAAAACGCGTACCGACGGTTTTCCGGCATTGCTCCGGCGCAGTGTTTCGAGGCGCTGGCGGAACTGCGCGGCGGCGGCATTGGCTGTTGTTTCGCTGCCGGCCAGCTCGCCGAAGCGTTCGAGCTGCGCCGCGATGTCTTCCATGCGGTTGGGCTGCGAGGCATAGACGGTCAACCCAAGGGCTCGCAGCTTTTCCACCTGTGCGGCGGGGTTGCCGGTTTCCCAGGCAATGACGAGGTCGGGCTTGAGCGCCGCGATGGTTTCGAGGTCGAGGCGTTCATAGCTGCCGACGCGCGGCAGGGCTTTCGCTGAGGGCGGGTAATCGCTGTAGTCGACGGTGCCGACCAGCCGGTCACCGGCGCCGGCGGCATAGAGAATCTCGGCGGCGTGCGGGGCGAGGGTGACGATGCGCCTGGCCGGTGACGCGAGGAGGACTTCGCGGCCGCTGTCATCCTTGAAGGCCAGATCGGCATGGGCTGTGGACGTCAGTACGAGCGCTGCGGTCAACGCCAGAAAACAGCGAAATTTCATCAGTTTTTCCATTCGCCGAGGGCGGCGCCAAGACGTTGCCACCCGGCGGCGCTGTCCGGCAGGCCAAAGCGCAGCAATTCGGGTTGATCGAAGCGGCGGGTCAGGATATTGCAGCGAGCGAGGTGAGCATGCAAGGCTGCAGCCTGCGGTGAACTCAGCGTCGCATACAGCGGCGTTGCGATCACTTCGCCATGCGCGGCGAGCAGGGTGCCGAGACGTTCGCCGGCGAGGGTCAGTTGTGTGCGGGCGGCCACTTGCCAGGCGCTATCTTCCAGCGCCCGAAAGGCTGTCGCGGCGAGCGGCCCGGGCAATGACCACGGGGCGAGCAGGTCGGCGAGTCGGATTAGGAGGTCGGGAGCGGCGAGGGCGAAGCCGCAGGGTGCGCCGGACAACCCGAAAAAGGTGTCGAGGGTGCGGAGAACGATCAGGTTGGGCGCTTCATCGGTTCCCGCCAGCGCGGCAACGCTCGATTCCGGCAGAGGATCGGCCAGCGATTCGTCGACAATCAGCCAGCCGCCGCGCTTTTTTAGCTGTTTTGCGGCGTCGACCGTAACGGTTCGGGTTTGCCGGCTGCCGTCAACCGGATTTGGGTTGGCGAGCAGCACCAGCGGCGTGGTGGCGGCGATGGCGCGCGCCAGGGTCGCATTTTGCAGGGTACGCAGGCGATGGCCGGCGCGCTGCCAGGCCTCGGTGTGGCAACTTTCCAGCGGACCGATGGCGGCGACCACGGCTGGCGGAAAAAGATAGGGCAGCATGCGGATGGCCCCCAGAATGCCGGCGACCGGTAGCAGGTTCGGGTTGCCGTAGTAGCGCGCAGCCGTGCTTTGCAGCGCGCCAATGTCCGGCAGGCGCCGCCAGCCTTCAGGGCTTGGCGGCGGGACCGGCCAGGGCTGCGGGTTGCAGCAGGTCGACAGATCGAGCATGGCCAGGCTCATTACGCTGCCCGGGGCGACTTCAGGGTTAGCGGCAAGCCGGCGGCGACCAGCGTCACCTGATCGCAGCACGCTGCCACGCGCTGGTTAAGCCGCCCCTGCTCGTCAGCGAACAGCCGTGAAACCGGATGCATCGGTACGATGCCCCAGCCGACTTCGTTGGATACCAGAATGATGTGGCCGGGCAGGGTGGAGAGCAGTTCGATCAGGGCGGTAGTTTCTCCTTGCAGCAGCGGGCAGTCGATGGCAGCGCCGGCCTCGGCCTGCGCTGCCGCGCGGCCGGCGAAAAGCAGGTTGGATAGCCACAGCGTCAGGCAATCGACCAGCACGCAGGTGTCCGGCGCCGCCAGTTCGC